>JASFUL010000069.1:0-15734 GCA_050050315.1 Gemmatimonadota bacterium | reverse complement strand
CCTGGACGTGCGGCATCTCCCCATGCTGTGCCAGCACTGCGGAAACGCGCCCTGCGAGCCGGTGTGCCCCGTCTTCGCGGCCTACCACACGCCCGACGGGCTCAACGGTCAGGTCTACAACCGCTGTGTCGGCACGCGGTACTGCGCCAACAACTGCCCCTACAAGGTCCGGGTCTTCAACTGGTACACGTTCACGGGGGAGGAGCAGTACCCGGAGCCGATGAACTGGCAGTTCAACCCGGACGTGACCGTCCGCGAGAACGGCGTGATGGAGAAGTGCTCCTTCTGCGTCCAGCGGATCCGCGAGGCGCAGAACCGGGCGGTGCTGGAGGACCGCCCCATCGCGGACGGCGAGATCACCCCGGCGTGCGCCCAGGCCTGTCCGGCCGAGGCCATCGTCTTCGGCAACATCCGGGACGACACCAGCGTCGTGGCGAGGGCCGTCCACGACAGCCCGAGGACGTACCGGGTGCTCGACGAGATCATCAACACGCAGCCCGCCGTCAACTACCTGAGGAAGGTCACCCTCCACGGGGTGGCCACCGGCGAGCACGCGTAGCGCGGACGAACCCACCCGCATCAGGGCGGACATGGCGACAGCGACGGAAACAGAGACTCCGGCGACGGAGAAGCCCCGGGGGGCCATGACCCACCCGGACGTCGAGCGGTTCGGCGACGTCAACCGGGACATCCTCGCGATCCTGTCACGCCCCGGGCTGGGGTGGTGGGCCCTCTTCTTGCTGGCCGCGGCGGGGGTGGGCGTCTTCTTCGCCGCGTGGGGCTGGCAGATCTGGCAGGGGATCGGCGTCAGCGGCCTGATGAGCCCCGTGGGCTGGGGGACCTACATCACGACCTTCGTGTTCTGGGTGGGTATCGCCCACTCGGGGACGCTCATCAGCGCGATCCTGTTCCTGTTCCGTGCGCCCTGGCGGCAGTCGGTGTACCGGGCGGCCGAGGCGATGACGGTCTTCGCCGTCATGACGGCGGGGCTCTTCCCGCTCATCCACGTGGGTCGGGTGTGGCACGCGTACTGGCTCATCCCCTACCCGAACTCCCGATTCCTCTGGCCGAACTTCCGGTCGCCGCTGGTCTGGGACGTGTTCGCCGTGACGACCTACTTCACCGTCTCGGCCGTCTTCTTCTACATCGGCACCATCCCGGACATCGCCGCCGCGCGGGACCAGGCCACGGGACTCCGCAAGAAGCTGTACGAGATCGTCGCCCTGGGCTGGCGCGGGACCGACCGCGAGTGGCACCACTTCGGCAAGGCGTACATCTTCCTGGCCGCCCTGGCCACGCCTTTGGTGCTCTCCGTGCACTCGGTCGTGTCGTGGGACTTCGCCATGGGGATCGTGCCGGGCTGGCACGCCACGATCTTCGCTCCGTACTTCGTGGCGGGTGCCATCTTCAGCGGGGTGGCCATGGTGATCACCCTGGCCGTGCCCCTCCGGAAGATCTTCGGGCTCGAGGCGTACCTCACGACCAAGCACTTCGACGCCCTCGCCAAGCTCTGCCTGCTGACCTCGCTCATCGTCCTGTACGCCTACCTGACCGAGTTCTTCATGGCGTGGTACAGCGGCGAGGCGGTCGAGCGGGCGAGTTTCTGGAACCGACTCTTCGGGCCGTACTGGTGGGCGAGCTGGATCATGCTCACGTGCAACGGCCTGGTGCCGATCATGCTCTGGTTCCGGCGCATCCGGCGCTCGATCCCCGCGCTCTTCGTCATCTCGATCTTCATCAACATCGGCATGTGGTTCGAGCGGTTCGTGATCATCGTGACCTCGCTCAGCCACGAGTACGAGCCGTTTGCCTGGGGGCTGTACCGGCCGTCCCTCACCGAGATGGCGATCGTCCTCGGCAGCTTCGCCTGGTTCGGCTTCTGGTTCCTGCTGTTCACGCGGCTTCTGCCCCCCGTCGCGATCGCGGAGCTCAAGGAGGTCCTGCCCGCGCCGCTGCGGCGGAAGACGAAGGAGGTGGCGCATGGCTGACGGGAGCGGCCGCCACGGGATCCTGGCCTCCTTCGAGTTCCTGGATTCCACGGTCGACGCGATCCACGACCTGCGGAAGTCGGGATTCAAGGACATCACGGCCTACGCCCCCTACCCGGAGCACCACATCGAGGAGGCGCTGGGGTACTCGCAGAGCTCCGTGCGCGTCTTCACCCTGGTGGGCGGCCTCACGGGAACCGCGACGGGGTTCGCGTTCACGGCGTGGTCCTCGATGGACTGGCCCCTCGTCACGGGAGGCAAACCCATCCTGTCCATGGTCGCGTACGTGGTGATCGCCTTCGAGATGACCATCCTCTTCGGGGCCCTCGCGACGGTGATCGGGCTGTTCATCAACGCGAGACTTCCTCACACGAAGCCCCACGTCGTGTACGACCCCGAGTTCAGCGCGGGACGCTTCGGTCTCTACGTGCCGGGACCCGCGGGCGAGCTGAACCGGATGCGCGAGATCCTCGAGAAGCACGAACCGACGGAGCTCCGCGAGGACCGGGAGGGTGCCCATGTCGCGTGAAGTCACTCCGGTCCCCGACGCGCGGCCAAGGGTGCCCGGGGAGCCTGGACGGCTCCCGCACCGCGGGGTGCTACGCGCCGCCCGGGGTCTGATCGCCGGGCTGACGGCGCTGGTCGTCGCGACCGGCTGCAAGCCACTGGACGACACCATGGTGGCCATCTTCGGGCGCAGCATGAGGAACTCGCGGGCGTTCGACCCGTACGAGAACGCACGACTTCCGGCCGAGAACGCGGTGCCGTTCGCCAGCGGCAACTTCACGGCCCGATCCGACGAGGTGGGCCTCGGCCAGTCCGAGCTCGCGGTCTCGGTGCCCCCCTTCACGCAGGCGGACATGGCGCCCCCGGGCACCGACGTGGTCCGACTGCTCGAGAACCCTGTTCCGGCCGACTCGGCGTCGCTGGCCCAGGGCCAGGTCCTCTTCGAGCGCTTCTGCGCGGTCTGCCACGGCCCGCAGGGCATCAGCGCCGACGCGCCCATCATCGACAAGCTCCCCGTGATGGGGGCCTGGAACCTGGCCACCGGAAACTCAACCGGGTACACGGACGGCTACATCTACGGGATGATCCGCGTGGGACGGGGTGCCATGCCGGCCTACGGACACCGCGTTCCCCACTGGAGTCGGTGGCAGATCGTGAACTACGTGCGTGAGCTGCAACGGCGGGCCTCGGGGGGCGGGGCCGCGGGAGGGACGGCCGCGCCCGCCGGAGGACAGGCCGGGGACACCCTGGCGGCCCCCGACTCCGCCGGGGGAGGAGGCTGACATGGCCCACGTGCACGTCCCCGGGAAGATCCCGGTCCGCTACCTCGACCGGTCGAAGGGGACCGATCTCCTCTTCGGCGGCATGGTCCTGGTGGGCCTGGTCGCCTTCGTGGTGGCCCTGGTCCAGGACGGCGACGCCGCCTGGGTGAGCTACGTCGCCAACTGGCTGTTCTTCACGAGCGTGGCCATGGGCGCCGTGATCTTCGCCGTCGCCACGACCATCGTGAAGGCGCGCTGGAACTGGTCGGTCCGGAGGCTGAGCGTCTCGTTCGCCGCCTTCCTCCCCGTCGCCTTCCTCCTCCTTCTGCCCATGCTGGGGCTCCGGGAAGGGTACTTCCCCTGGATCGAGGAGATGGCGCACGACCCCATCCTCCAGCGCAAGGCCGCCTACCTGAACATCCCGTTCCTCGTCACGCGGAACGTGGTGGGGGCCGCAGCGCTCTTCGGCCTCGGGGTCTACTTCGCGTTCCTGGCCGTCCGGCCCGACCTGGGGCTGGCCCGGAGCGCGGCGGGGCTCGACGAAGGCCGGGAACGCTGGCACGATCGGCTCATGACCGGCTGGCTGGGCCAGGAGCAGGAGGAGGTCCGCAGCTGGCGCCGGATGACCGTCCTCGCACCCGCCCTGGTGCTCCTGTACGCCGTGGTCATGAGCGTCTTCGCGTTCGACTGGGCCATGAGCCTCGAGCCCCACTGGTTCAGCACCATCTTCGGCGCCTGGTTCTTCATGGGCGCGTTCTGGGCGGGGATCGCGGCGACGGCGCTCGCCGCCTCGTGGCTGTACCCGCGGCACCCGTCGTTCCGCACGAACATCGGCCTGCAGCAACGTCACGACCTGGGCAAGCTGGCGTTCGCCTTCACGGTGTTCTGGGCGTACCTCTTCTGGTCCCAGTACATCGTCATCTGGTACGGCAAGCTGCCGTGGGAGCAGGCGTGGATCATCCACCGGGCCGAGGCTCCGTGGGGCACGCTGAGCCTGATCACCCTCGTGCTGTGCTTCCTCGTTCCCTTCGCGGGGCTGATCGGGCGACGGCCCAAGATGAAGCCCTTCACCCTGGGGCTCTTCAGCGCGGTGATCCTGGTGGGTCTGTGGCTGGAGCGGTACCTCCTGGTGGCGCCCTCGGTGCACCGGGAGGGGAACCCGATCTTCCCTTGGTACCATCCGCTGGTGGGGCTGATGTTCGCGGGGCTCTTCCTCTTCAGCGTCCGCTGGTTCCTGACGACGTTTCCGGTGTTCCAGGTGTGGCAGCCCGCCGCTCCACCCGAGATGCTGGAGGCCGAGCGTCACGAGCCGGGAGGCGCTTCCACGGCCCGCGGCGCTGGCGTGGGGGAGGAAGCCTAAGGCCTCGGATGACACCCTCGGTGGTGGTCCTGGAACCGCCCCGGACCGGAAGAACCGGGCGAACTCCGATGCGGGGGTCACGGGAATTGCCCGTGCCGCCGGGCGTGACGTAGGTTGGGCGTCGTACCCCACCTCAGTCGTTAGCGAGGCCCGTCCCCATGAACATCCACGGCGGCACCCCCGTCCGGTCGTCCTCCGGCGACCGTCCGACCGGGCCGATCCGGCCCGGGGGAGCCTGAGGCGGTGGGCCATTCCCTGCGCATGAGCGTGGCCGGGCTCACGGATGTCGGCCGTACCCGGGAGCACAACGAGGACTGCTACCTCGTGTGGAACGTGGCCGGCGGGGAGTTCGTCGCCGCCGGCGCCACGGAGATCGTGCCCCACGATCAGGGGGTGCTCATCGCCGTCTGCGACGGGATGGGGGGCGCCGCCGCCGGTGAGAAGGCCAGCGCCCTCGCCGTCGAGACGCTCCGGGACCGGGCCCAGAGCGTGGCCGGCGCCGATCTTGCCGACCTGGAGGTGGCCGGGGACTGGCTCTCCGACGCGGTGGTGGAAGCCGACCGACGCATCCTGGACGCGGCCGAGGCGGACTCCGACATGAAGGGGATGGGATCCACGTGCACCGCCGTGATCGTCCTGCCCGAGGGTCTGACCATGGCCCACGTGGGCGATTCCCGTGCCTACCACCTGCGGGACGGGACGCTTCGCCAGATCTCGGTGGACCACTCCTACGTGGGTCAGCTCGTGGCCCTCGGCCGCATCTCCCCGGAGGAGGCGCGCGTCCACGATCAGCGGAACCTCCTGCTGCAGGTGCTGGGGCTCGGTCGGCCGTTGGAGGTGGACCGGGTCCAGGTGGACGTCGATCCGGACGACTGGCTCCTCCTCTGCAGCGACGGTCTGTACGACCTGGTCGACGACCGGGAGCTGCGGGAGGAGCTCCTTCGGAACACCGACCCCGCGGGCGCGTGCCGCAACCTGGTCGACCTGGCCAACGAGCGCGGCGGCAGGGACAACATCACGGTCGTCGTGGCCCGGATCGAGTGAGGACGAGGTCATGGCGAGGTTGATCATCCGGCTCGGCGACGAGGGGGAGACGACGGTCCCGCTGCACGGGGGCTCGCTGAGCGTCGGCCGCGACCAGGGGAGCGACGTCACCCTCGACGCCGAAGCCGTCTCCCCCCTGCACGCGTCCCTGTACGAGGACAACGCACGCTGGTACGTGAAGGACGAGGGGAGCCGGTTCGGCACCTTCGTCAACGATCGGCGCGTGACCGAGCAGGGGCTGAGCCACGGAGACGTCGTCGAGTTCGGGCTCGGCGGTCCTACCCTCCGCTTCGAGTCGGACGAGCAGGCGCCCGGCGACGACGAGGAGCCGATCACGCTGGAGGAGGTGGTGCCGGTCCCCGACCCCGACTACGGGCAGGAGGGCTACTCCTCCTTCACCGCCATACGGCCCGCGCTTCCGGACCTGGATCCGCCGGCCGGTCGGGTCGAGGGGAGCGAGGCGGGGGAGACGCCGCCCCGGCAGGACGGGGAGACGACGGTCGAGCGGGAAGTGCCGGCCCGCCCCGGCGACGAGACGACGGTGGAGCGGGAGATCGTGCCGCGTCCGGGGGACGGGACGACGGTCGAGCTCCAGTCGCCCGGGGCGCGGTCCGGCGGCCGGAGGGTGGCGTACGTCGTGGGCGGCCTCGTGCTCGTGGCGGCCGCCGTGCTCTGGGTGCGGGCCTGCGCCGCGCCCCTGGCCGGCGACGTCCCCGACCCGTCCTCTTCCTCCGACGACCCCGGCGCGCCGGTCGCCCCGCGAGCACACGGCGCGACCACGTCGGCTTCGCTTCCTCGGCCTTCCTGACCGCCCGGGGGGGGAAGGATCCCGCGATGAGCGAGCGGATTCTCGTGACCGGCGCAACCGGCAAGGTCGGCCGCGAGGTCGTCCGGGTCCTCCTCGACGAAGGTATTACGGTGATGGGGGCCACCCGCTCGCCGGACCAGGCCGGCGAGATGCTCCCGGCGGGGACGTCGGTCGTGGAGTTCGACTACGACCGGGCCGATACGTACGACGCCCCGGTGGAATGGGCCGACCGGATCCTCGTCGTGCCGCCTCCCTTCGACCCCCACGTCTACAGGACCCTGGCGTCCTTCCTCGACTGGGCGGTCCAGGCGGGCACCGCCCACCTCGTCCTGCTCACGGCGATGGGCGTGGATGCCGACGAGGAGCTTCCGCTCCGGAGGGTCGAGCGCCTCGTGGCCGAGACGGGGGTGGGGCACACGTTCCTCCGCCCCAATGTCTACATGCAGAACTTCCACCCGGGCTTCATCGGCCGTCAGATCCGGGACGAGGGACGGTTCACGCTCCCGGTCGGTGGGGCTCGGGTGAGCCTCGTGGACGCCCGGGACGTGGCGGCGGTGGCGGCCCGGGTGCTCACGGACGACCGGGGGCGTCACGACGGCGCAGGCTATACGCTGACCGGGCCGGAGGCCCTCGACCACCACGAGATCGCGGCGATTCTGTCGGAGGCGGCGGGGCGGCCCGTGGGGTACGAGGCCGGGACCGACGAGGCGATGGCCGGGCGGCTCCGGGCGGCGGGGTGGCCCGACGACCAGATCGAGGTCGTGGGGCGTTTCTTCGCCACGATCCGGGCCGGTGCCCGGGCGGCGGTCACCGGAGACGTCGCGTCGGTCCTGGGGCGCCCGGCAAGGGGTTTCGCAGCCTTCGCCGGGGAGCACGCCGGCGCCTGGTCGAAGGCCTGAGTACGGTCAGCGTCCCGCGAGCAGATCGAGCACCCGGTCGTGGAGGGCCCCGTTGGTCGAGATCCCCGAGCCACCGTGGATCGTCTCGCGTCCGGACAGGTCGGTGAACCGGCCTCCGGCCTCCGTGAGGATCGTCAGGAACGGGCTCGCGTCCCACGCCGACAGGACCGGATCGACCATCGCGTCGGCCCGGCCGGTGGCCACCAGGGCGTGGCCGTAGCAGTCGCCCCAGCTCCGGGAGAACTCCGAGCGCTGCTGCAGCTTGCGCCACCCTCTTCCCTGGGGGCGTGACAGAATCCGCTCGATGTCGGTCGTCAGCACGAGGGCGCGGTCGAGCCCGTCCGTCCCGGAGACACGGCAGGGCTCGCCGTTCCAGTGGCATCCGAGACCCCGACCGGCGGCCACCGTCTCGCCCAGGGCCGGAAAGTGGGTGACGCCCACCACCGGCTCGCCGTCGACCTCGATCCCGATCAGGACGCCGTAGAGCGGGACGCCCCGCGCGAAGGAGCGGGTGCCGTCGATGGGGTCGAGGATCCAGCGGACGGGGGCTTCCGGACGCTCCTCACCGTACTCCTCGCCCAGGATTCCGTGGGTGGGGAAGCGATCCGCGATCAGGCTGCGGAGAAGCTCCTCGGACTCCCGGTCGGCCCGTGTCACCGGCGTGCCGTCGGACTTCTCGTCGGCGGCGACGCGTCCGCCGAAGTAGCGGAGCGTCACGGCCCCCGCTTCCCGGGCGAACGCCTCCGCGGCCTCGAGGAGCTCGCCGATCTCCGGAGCCGGAGGGCCGCTCGCCCCCCGCTCCTCCTCGCCCTCGCCTCCCTGGCTCACACCGTGCCCCGGAGGGCGGCCGTGCGGGCGGTGCGCTCACCCTTTTCGCGGTAGAGCTCCGCGTCGGCGGCGCGGATGAGCGCTTCCATGGAGGGCATCGACTCGGGATCGTACATCGTCAGCCCCGAGCTCACCGTGATGTCGTTGGGGCCCAGGATCGGGTCCTCGGCCAGGCGCCTGCGGACCCGGTGCACGTAGCCCCGCGCCCCATCGAGGCTCGTCCCCGAGAGGACCGACACGAACTCGTCGCCGCCGTACCTGGCCACGAGGTTCATCGCCCGGTTCTCGTCGGAGAGGATCCGCCCGAACGCCCGGAGGGCCTCGTCGCCGGCGAGGTGACCGACGCTGTCGTTGTAGTGCTTGAAGTTGTCCAGGTCGAACATGGCGACCACGAGAGGACGCCCCCTCCGGGCGGCGGCGACCTCCCGCTGGAGGTGGATCTGGAGGTGCCGACGGTTGGGGAGACCGGTCAGCGGGTCGGTGAGGGAGAGGGCATGGAGGCGGGCGTGGAGCCGCGCGTTCTCCAGCGCCACCGACGCCTGGCCCGCGATGCGACGCAGGAGCCGGACGTCCTCCTCGTCGAACGCGCGGACGGTGCGACTCCAGGCGGAGAGCGCCCCGACCACCTCGTTCCCCGTCACGAGGGGCACCACGAGGCCCGAGCCCGTGCGGAGGTGACGCCGCAGTCCGGGAGGGAAGGCGGGCTCGCTCTCCAGGTCCTCGATGGTGACGCTCCGGCGCTGGGACACCAGACGGTCGTACACCGGCCCCGAGATGTCCCACTCGAAGCCCGCCGGCAGCCGCAGCTCACCGGCGGAGGCCGTGACCCGTCCGGTCGCACCGTCCAGGCTCCAGACGGTGCCGCCGTCGATCTCCATCACCCGGGTGACGGCCTCCGTCACCGTTCCCAGCACCTCGTCGGCGTCCAGGGAGCTGGTGAGGGCCCGGCCGATCTCCTCGATCTGCTCCGCTTCCCTGCGGCGACGCTCCAGCTCGGCGACGAAGCGCGCGTTCTCCAGCGCCACGGCCGCGATGTCCGCGATCCCCTGGAGCAGCTCGAGGTCGTCCTTCGTGTAGGCCGTGGGCCGGTAGCTCTGGGCGCTCAGGGCTCCGACCACGCGACCCTTGTACACCATGGGAGCGGCCACCGCGGACCGGGTCACCTCGCGCTCCTCCTCGTCCTCGCCGCCGAGCACGAAGAGGGACGGCACGGACTCCCGGTCTCCGACCAGCGATCCCTCGCCGGTGCGCAGGACCTCCGAGTCGGAGCCGCGATAGCTCACCGAGACGTCCCGCTCCTCGCCCCGGTCCACGTAGAAGATGATCGTGGCCACGTCGGTGGCGGCGTCGTAGAGCGAGACGTAGAACCCCGACGTCTCGAGGACCTCGGCCGTCTCACGGTGGATGGCACGGCACAGGTCCGCGTACCCCAGCGTGTCGGACAGCGTGTGTCCGATGTCGAGGAGCGCTCGATACCGCTCGGCCAGCGTGACGCTCGTCGTACGGGCGTCGGATGGAGGCATCGGGGGGGAAGGGCGGTCGACGCCGGGAATTCCCGCCGCCTGGGTCATCGGAAGGAATCGCTCTGGTCACCACGAAGATACGTCGGCACAGCGGCGAGCGACAGACACCGCGCGCCCCCGGGACCGGGGGAGGGATCCTACATGCGGTCTTCCATTCGGTCGAGGTAGTGGCCGATCTCGTATCCGATGGCCATCAGCAGCCGCGATTCCCGGCGGTCGAGCTCGGCCCGACCCAGCACCGTGCGGAGGGTGCGCAGGACCGCCTCGGGCCGACGGGCCTTGAAGAAGTCGATGCGCCCGAGCCCCTGCCGGAGCGCCCCGAACATCTGTTCGAGCTCTTCGCGGGTCGCGGGCTCCGTCGCGCGCCTTCCCTCCGGGAGCTCCTGCCCGCCGCCGCCGGCCGCGAGGAAGACCTCGTACGCGACGACGAGGAAGGCCTGGGCCAGGTTGAGGGACGTGTAGTCCGGGTCGGTGGGGATCACCGCGATGCGGTGGCAGAGGTCGAGCTCCCGGTTGGCGAGGCCCCGGTCCTCGCGGCCCATCACCACGGCCACCGGCCCCGCCTCCGCACGGACCACCAGCGCCGCGGCCGCCTCGCCCGGCCTCACGTAGTTGCGGTTCGCCGTGCGCGGCCTGGCGCTGGTGCCGAGGACGAAGACCGCGTCCGCCAGCGCGTCCTCGAGGCTCTCGAACGTGCGGGCATCCTCGACGACGTCGGTGCTGCGGTGGGCGATGCCCTCGATCCGGTACGCGTCGAAGTCCGCCGGGTTCACCAGGCGCAGTCCCCGCAGACCCATGTTCTTCATGACGCGGACGACGCCGGCGATGTTGACGACGTCCTGGGGCTCGTTCAGGACGACGACGACGTTGTCGAGGAGGTTCCGGCTCCGGGGGGTGAGCTCGGTCATGCGGCGCGGGCGGAGGGGGCACCGGCCGCCCCCCGGGAACGCTCCGGAGGACGCCGGTCGGGAGCGGGCCTGCGCGGGCTCGGGCGGGTCACCGCTCCGGGCGATCCTCGCCGTCTCCGAGCGTCCGCGAGTCGTCGTCCTTCACCTCGCGCTTGAACTCCCGGATCCCCTGTCCGAGGCCCCGGGCGATCTCGGGGATCCTCCTCGCCCCGAAGAGGAGCACGACGAGGACCAGGATGATCAGGATCTCGCCGATGCCGAGTCCGAATGGCACGGAAGCCTCCTCAGCGCAGCAGCATCTTGGCGATGGTCTGGCGCTGCATGTTGGACGTACCCTCGTAGATCGTCCCGATCTTGGCGTCCCGGTAGAGCTTCTCCACCGGATACTCCTTGGTGAAGCCGTAGCCGCCGTGCAGGTCGATGCAGAGGCTCGCCACGCGTTGGGCCATCTCGGACGCTTGGAGCTTCGCCATGGCCGAGGGCACCAGGAACGATCGGCCCGCGTCCTTCAGCCGGGCGGCGTTGTAGACCAGCAGCCTGGCCGCCTCGATCTCGGTGGCCATGTCCGCGAGCTGGAACTGGACGCCCTGGAAGTCGCCGACGGGCCGGCCGAACTGCTCACGCTCCTTCACGTACCGGACGGTGTGGTCCAGCGCTCCCTGGGCGAGGCCGATCATCTGGGCGCCGATTCCGATCCGACCCTCGTTGAGCGTCTCGATCGCCACCTTGTACCCCATGCCGACGTCACCGAGGACGTTCTCCGGGGGAACCCTCACGTCCTCGAGGACGATCTCGGTCGTCGAGGACGCCCGGATGCCGAGCTTGTCCTCCTTCTTGCCTACCGTGAAGCCGTCCATCTCTCGGTCGACGATGAACGCGGTGATCCCCCTGTAGCCGGCCTCGGGATCGACCGTGGCGAAGACGATGAACACCTCGGCCTCGCCGCCGTTGGTGATCCAGAGCTTCTGGCCGGTCAGGAGCCAGTCGTCCCCGTCCTGGGTGGCGCGGCAGGCCAGGGCGAACGCGTCGGAGCCGCTGCCGGCCTCGGAGAGGGCGTAGGCGCCGACCGTGTCGGTCGCGAGGCGCGGGAAGTAGCGAGCCCGCTGCTCCTCGGTGGCCCAGCGGTTGAACGCGTTGATGACGAGCGTGTTCTGAACGTCGACGAGGACGGCCACGCCGGGGTCGACGCGGCTGAGCTCCTCGACGATCAGCACGGACGTGAAGAAATTGGAGCCTGTCCCGCCGTGCTCCTCGGGAATCTCGATCCCCATCAGCCCGAGCTCGAACAGCTGGGGCACCAGGTCCGCGTCCAGCTGGGCGGCCTTGTCCATCTTCATCGCCCGGTGCGCGATCTCGGAGGTGGCGAAGTCCCGGACGGCGTCCCGGAACATCTCCTCTTCTTCACTCAGCATCGTGAGGGCCGGCTGGGCGCCCTCGGCGAGCATGGTGGCCATGTGTCGTCTCGGACTGGAGTGGAGGGCATCGGACGGATCCGTCGGGCCCCTCTCGGGGACCCCGGGACCCGGCGCTCTTACACACCCGACGGCAGCCTCGGTTCCTGCGGGAGTCCGGTCTCAACCGCCACGGGCGTCGGCCCACGCCCGGACCTCCGGAGGCACCGTGAGCGCCTCCCGCAGCGCCCCCACGTCGGCGGGCGTGAGGTCGTCCTCCTCGGTCACGATCACGGAGACGTGGTCCGACGAGACCACCTCGAAGTAGCGGTTCCAGACGTGGACGCCGCTCGGGGCCCGCCACACCTCCTCCGGGGGCCGGTCGTCGGCGACGTGCTGGGGAAAGCCGGGGGGGAGCAGCTTCGTGGTGTCGGCCGTGACCACCACGGGCAGGCCGAGCCGGGCCGCCTCGCGGGCCAGGAGGGCCGACCCGATCTTGTTCACGACGCCCGCGTCCCCGATGGAATCGGCTCCCAGGAGCAGCAGGTCCGCGTCCTCGAGGAGGGCGCCGGCGGCGGCGTCGACCGCGTAGATGGCCCGCACCCCCGCCCTCGCCATGGCGTCGGCCAGCATCCTCCCCTCCTGCATCGGGCGGCTTTCCAGACAGACCACCCGCAGCCCGGGATCGGCGGTCCCCTGGAGGAGCGCCGCCCGCACCGTGGACGAGGACGAGAGGGTGACCACCGTGCCGTCCCGGGGTAGGTGGGCGGCCGCCCGTCTGCCCACCTCCCGGGTGCGCTCATCGACGCCGCTCCGGAAGTCCTCGGCCGTGCGCGCCGCGACCCGGCGCACCTCCTCGACGGAGCCGACCTGGGCCACGGATTCGAGCACCACGCGGGCGAGGCAGACGAGGGGGGCCATGGCCGGCTGTGCGTCCAGGATCTTGACGGTCAGCTCTCCCAGGGTCCCGCGGAGGGCGTCGGGGGAATCCGCGGGGATCCGAACGGCGGCGCGTCGCACCACCTCGGCGGCGGTCCGGGCCACGGTCGTCGCCCCGCTCACGACGTCCGCTCGGAGGGGGGCGACCAGCGCGTCGAGGTTCACGAGCCCTCCCGAATGGGACCGCAGAGCGCCTGGCCGCGATCGGGTGGAGCGCAGGCGTGGGGCGCGGGTACGGGAGGGGCAAAGTAGGCCGGAAGCGGGCGCTCCCGCCAGTTTCACCGGGCGGTCGGTGTTCCTATCTTCCAGACTCCGAACCGGGCGTTTTCCACCCCACGCAGAGGCCGTGAGCATGTCCGACATTCCGCAGGGGCTGCACTACACGGAAGAGCACGAGTACCTGAAGGAGACCGACGAGGACGGCGTCTTCGTCGTCGGGATCACCGACTACGCCCAGGGCGAGCTGGGGGACGTCGTGTTCGTCGAGCTGCCCTCGGCGGGGGAGACGTTCTCCCGGATGGACACCTTCGGCACGATCGAGGCGGTGAAGGCGGTGAGCGACCTGTACTGCCCCGTCGGTGGGGAGATCGTCGCGGTGAACGAGGCGCTGGACGCGGACCCGTCCCTGGTGAACTCGGATCCGTACGAGGGTGGCTGGATGGTCCGCCTGAAGGTGTCCGACCGGGGCCAGATCGACCAGCTCATGGACGCGAGCGCGTACGCCGAGCACGTGGGCGAGTAGGGCGGGTCGGCTCCCATCCCGGAACTCGACGAGAGAGGCCCGGCACGTCCGGGCGACGAACGACAGGAGGCCGTGTCATGGCCCTACCCATAGAACCCGACCGGAGCTTCGTCCGTCGGCACGTCGGTCCGACGGAGGACGAGGTCCGCGAGATGCTGGACCTCCTCGGGACCGGGTCCCTGGACGAGATGATCCGGAGCACCGTTCCCGAGTCCATCCGCCTGGACCGCCCCCTCGCCATCCCCGATTCGATGTCGGAGCACGGGCTCCTCCTCCTCCTGGACGAGATCGGGGACGAGAACGACGTCTGGCGGTCGTACCTGGGAATGGGATACCACGATACGCTCGTGCCGCTGGTCATCCGGCGGAACATCCTGGAGAACCCGGGCTGGTACACGCAGTACACGCCCTACCAGGCGGAGATCTCGCAGGGTCGCCTGGAGGCCCTGCTCACGTACCAGACGATGCTCATCGACCTGACGGGGCTCGAGATCGCCAACGCGTCGCTGCTCGACGAGGGCACCGCGGCCGCCGAGGCCATGAGCATGCTGTACGGCGAAGTCCGAGACGACCGGAACGTCTTCTTCGTGGCCGACGACTGCCACCCCCAGACCATCGAGGTGGTGAAGACGCGGGCCGAGCCCGTGGGGATCGAGGTTCGGGTCGGGCCGGTGGACGAATTCCAGATGACGGACGACGTCTTCGCCGTGCTCGTCCAGTATCCGGCCACCGACGGACGGGTCCGGGACCACCGGGACCTGTGCGACCGGGTTCACGAGGCCGGTGGATACGTGGTGGCGGCGGCCGACCTCCTCTCGCTCGTGCTCCTGACCCCGCCGGGGGAGTGGGGCGCGGACGTGTGCGTGGGCAACAGCCAGCGCTTCGGCGTGCCCATGGGCTACGGCGGTCCCCACGCCGCGTTCTTCGCGGCCGCCGAACGGTTCAAGCGCAAGATCCCCGGCCGGATCATCGGGGTCAGCGTCGACGAGCACGGGAACCGGGCGCTCCGCATGGCGCTCCAGACCCGCGAGCAGCACATCCGGCGCGAGAAGGCCACGTCGAACATCTGCACCGCCCAGGTCCTGCTGGCCATCATGGCCGGGATGTACGCGGTGTACCACGGGCCCGACGGACTCCGGCGCATCGCCGAGCGGGTCCATGGCCTGACGGTGGCCCTGGCCGTGGGCCTCGAGCGCCTCGGCCACCGGATCGTCCACGACCGCTTCTTCGACACCCTTCGGGTGTGGCCGGGCGGCGCCCCGGCGGTGTCCGCGAGGGAGGTGCTCCGCCAGGCCCGGCTGAGCCGAATCAACCTGCGGGAATTCGACGACGGCACCCTGGGGATCGCGCTGGACGAGGCCACCCGACCCGAGGACGTGGACGACATCCTGTCCTGCTTCACCGACACGGGCACGGGGTTCAGCACGCGCCAGCTCGCGACCGGTCTCGAGGGCGACCGGCTCCCCCCGGGGCTGGCGCGCGAGTCGGGCTTCCTGTCGCACCCGGTCTTCAACTCGTTCCACAGCGAGACCGAGATGATGCGGTACCTGCACCGTCTCGAGTCCAGGGACCTGTCGCTCAACACGAGCATGATCCCCCTCGGGTCGTGCACGATGAAGCTGAACGCGGTCGCCGAGATGGAGGCGGTGACGTGGAGGCAGTTCGGCGGCCTCCACCCCTTTGTGCCCCCCGGCCAGGCCCGGGGCTACGCCAGGATCATCCGGGACCTGTCGGCGTGGTTGGGCGAGATCACCGGCCTTCCCGCCGTCTCGCTGCAGCCCAACTCGGGGGCCCAGGGCGAGTACACGGGGTTGCAGGTGATCCGGGCCTACCACCACGACCGTGGCGACGATCACCGCGACGTCTGCCTGATCCCGTCGTCGGCCCACGGTACGAACCCGGCCAGCGCCGTCATGGCGGGGATGGACGTGAAGGTGGTGAAGGTCGACGAGCACGGGGCCATCGACGTGGAGGACCTCGAGGCGAGGGCCGCGGAGCACGAGGACCGGCTGGCCGCCATCATGATCACCTATCCT
>JASFUL010000068.1:0-15790 GCA_050050315.1 Gemmatimonadota bacterium | reverse complement strand
GTACCCCACATGGCGAAGAGCACCACCAGGGGCAGTCGGGGGTCGATCCCGTCCACCGTTACGACCGCGACCTGCGCCACCAGCGCCGCCATCACTCCCAGGGCGATCCCGTTCAGGAGCCCCACCACGACCTCCTTGCCGACGGCGTCCCGCTTGCGCTCCAGGGGTCCCTCCCCGAGGGCGAGCCGCCGGACGGTCACGGCAAGGGCCTGCGTGCCCGAGTTGCCTCCCATCCCCGCGATGATGGGCATGATCGCCGCCAGGAACCACACCTGGTTCAGGATGTCCTCGAACAGGAGGACGACCGACGCCGCGGCGCCGGCGGTCACCAGGTTCAGCGTCAGCCACGGGAGACGGCTGCGGATCGTCTCCTTCCAGTCCGAACGAAGCTCCTCCTCGTCGCCCGAGATCCCCACCATCCGGAGGATGTCCTCGGTCTGCTCCGCCTCGATGACGTCGATGACGTCGTCGAAGGTGATGCGCCCGAGCAGACGGTCGGACGCGTCGACGACGGGGACCGAGACCAGGTTGTACCGCGACAGGACGCGTCCCACCTCCTCCTGGTCGAGCTCCGGGTGGATGGTCACCGGGATCGGCTCGGTGATGTCCGAGACGGGCATGTCCGGGTTTGCCAGGATGAGCTCGTCGAGGGGGACCGCACCCACCAGGCGCCCCAGCCGGTCCACCACGAAGACCGTGTAGAAGTCGACGACCTCCCTTCCCTTGCGGCGGATCTCCTGGATCGAGTCGCCGGCCGTGAGGTGGGCCTCCACGGCCACGAGGTCCGTGGTCATCAGCCCGCCGGCCGTCTCCTCCCCGTACTGGAGGAGTCCCCGGAGCTCGCCGGCTTCCTCTTCCGGCAACACCTCGAGGATGGCCCGGGCGGACTCGGGCTCCAGCTCGGCGATCAGGTCGGCCGCGTCGTCGTCGGCCAGCTCGTGGAGAAGCTCCGCGCCGAGGCGGGGGTGGAGCGCGCCGAGCAGGTCGCCCCGGTCCTCCCCCTCCTCCATCTCGGCGAGGGCCTCCGACGCCTGCTCGGCCGGGAGGGCCCGGACCAGGGCCAGGCGCGCCGCCTCGTCGTCGAGGGACTCGAGGATGTCCGCGACGTCCGACGGGTGGAGGTCGGAAAGGACGGGCGCCAGCGCGTCCACGTCCCCGGCCTCCACGAGCTCCCGGATCCGGGCGGTCGTGTCGAGGACCTCGGAGTTCTCGGGGGGCGTCATGCCCGGCGCGTCCTTCCGTCAGGGGGCCCACCGGTCCGGTGGAGAGAGCCGGAATCCGTTCCGGCTCCGGGCTGTGGAAGATCCTCGACCGGGAGGAAGGCCGCAAGACTGCCCCCTCCACGGAGCGGCACCGCGAGCGCCACTGGGGCGGCCCCGTCCCCGTTCATCGGGCGACGTGCTAGCGGACCACCTGCGCGACCAGCTCCTCCTGACGTCGGTACATGGCGCTCGACTCCCTCTCGCCGGGCTCCGCCGGGTGGTCCCAGCCGAGCACGTGGAGGGTCCCGTGAACCACGAGACGCACCAGCTCCTCCTCCGGCGCCACCCCCGCCGCAGCCGCCTGACGGAGGGCCTGCTCCCACCCGAGGTAGACGTCTCCGACGACGGGCCGACCCTCGACCTCGAGCCGGAAGGCGATCACGTCGGTCACGCGGTCGCGGGAGAGGTGGGTGCGATTGAGCGCGCGAATGTCGGCGTCGGCCAGGAGGGCCACGGACACTTCCCCCTCCTCCAGGCCCTCCGCCCCGAGAACGGTGCGGACGGCCGACTCGAGGAGGGGAACGGGGGCGCCGGGGTGCGTCCCCGCGTCGACGTGGACCTCGATCACCCGGAGGTCAACCGACCGGGGGGTCCCCGGACGCTTCGGGCGCGGCGCCGGACGCCGCGGGCTCCCCCTGGCCGCGGTCGGCCGTCCCTTCCGCGCCCTGGGCCTCCCCTCCGGTCCCGTCCCCCCTCGACCCCGACCCTGCGTCGCTCCCCGCGGCGCGGTCCTCGCCCCCTTCCTCCTTCTCCGTCAGGTGCTTGGTGGCCGGGTAGTCGATGCGGTGATGGTAGATCCCGCTCAGGACCTTGATGAACTGCTCCTTGATCTGGCGGATCTCCCGGAGCGTCAGGGGCGAGTCGTCGAGCTGGCCGTCGGCGATCTTGCTGTCCACGAGGTTCTCGATGAGGCTGCGAACCCGTTCGGGCGTCGGATCCTGGAGGGCGCGCGTGGCCGACTCGACCGAGTCGGCGAGCATGGCGATGGCCGTCTCCTTGGAGCGGGGCTTCGGGCCCGGGTAGGTGAAGTCGTCGACGTCGAGCTGGTCCTCGCCGTACTCCTCCCGCGCCTTCTCCCAGAAGAACCCGATGCGCTGGGTGCCGTGGTGCTCGACGATGAAGTCCGAGACGATGTCGGGGACGTTGGCGTCCCGGGCCAGCTTGTAGCCCTCCGTCACGTGCTCCTTCACGATGGCGGCCGACGTGTCCGGCTTCAGCCGGTCGTGCGGATTCCGCCCCTCGGGCTGGTTCTCCACGAAGTAGTGGGGCTTCAGCATCTTGCCGACGTCGTGGTAGTAGAGCCCGACCCGGCACAGCAGCCCGTTGGCGTCCACGGCGTTGGCCGCCGCCTCGGCGAGATTCGCGACGTTGATCGTGTGGGCGTAGGTGCCCGGCGCCTCGAGCGAGAGTCGTTTGAGGAGGGAGCGGTTGGGGTCCGCCCACTCGAGCAACGTCTGGTCGGTGGTGATCCCGGTGAAGAGCTCGAACACGGGGAGGAAACCCATGGCCAGGATGGCACTCAGGAGGGCGTTGGCGCCGGCAGCCAGGAAGGCCCAGCCCGCGTCGCCGGCGTCCAGCCCCCCCATGAGGAGGAAGGCGAGGATTCCGCCCGCGTACGCCGCGGCGATGATCGCGCTGAAGACCCAGGTCTGGGCCCTGCGCCGGACGGCCCTGACGCTGAGGGCGGCGGACGCGCCCCCGAGCAGCGTCACCGCGATCACGTGGGCCGCGTCCCCACGGAAGGAGGGCTGGACACCGGTGACGACCGCCAGGACGATGGTGAGGACGAGCGCCATGCGCCCGTCCCAAAGCACCGCCACGGCCAGCGCGACGAAGGCCACGGGAAGGAGCTCGGGTGGGAGGCCCTGGCCCGCCACCAGCGCCGCGGCGCCGAAGTAGGCGGCGGCCACCATCCCCATGAGGAGCACCCAGCGGAAGCGCGAGTAGACCTCGTTCCTGAACAGGAAGAGCAGGAGGCCGAAGACCGAGAGCAGGATCACGTTGAGGAGGACGGCGCCCAGCACGGGCGTGAACGCCACTCCTCCCTCCTCCTCCAGCCGTCCGGCCGCCCGCAGGGCGTCCGCGTAGGCCTGGAGGGTCTCCACGTTCTGGGCCGTGATCGGCTCGTTCGCCCGGACGATGATCTGGTTCTGCTTGATCTCGCCCCGCGTCGTCTGGACCGCCTGGGCGGCCCCCTCCCGGCGCTGCTCCGTCGCCTGGATGTTGAGCTCGAGGGAGTTCTCGCGTGTGTTGATGAGAACGAGCCGCAGGATCTCCTGGACGTTCGGAGGCGCCGACGCCGGCAGCATCTCCACCGCCCGGTCCAGGAGGTCCCGGGGGGTGAGGATCTCCTCGCTGGGGACCGTCCGCTCGATCTCCGCCCCCTCCCGGACGTAGACCCTGTCCGTCGTGAACTGCTCGAGCTGGGAGCCGTCGGCCACGCCTTCGGGGAGGATCTCCCGCGTGGCGCGAAGGGCCGTCTGCCTCACGAGGGAGAGCGTCTGTCCGTCCTGGAGCGCCTGGAGCTGGCCGGGGCTGAGCTCGATCGAGCTGCCCGTGAGGAAGCGGTTCATCGCCTCGCCCACGCTTCCTCCGGCCCCGGCGAGGGAGTCGAGCGTGACGAAGAAGCGATCGAGCCGTGCCGCCATGCTGTCGGCCGCCTCGGGACGGAAGTCGAACGTCGGAGGCACGGCCGCCCGGGCCTCCTGGCGCTCCCGCGCGAGCTCTTCGGGGGTCTTCGGGACCTCGAACGGGATCTCCGCGTAGACGTCCTCGTCGGCGATCTCCCCTTCGGAGTAGCCCCCGACGCGCATGCGCTCGACGGGGGGGAAGAGGGCCGTGACCGCGGCCGCCAGGACCGCGAGGAGGACGATCCGGGAGCCATGGTGGAGGACACCGTCCGGCCAGAGCTTGTCCGGGGGGGTCGAGAGGACGCCCCGGTCCTCGTTCCGCTCGCGGCCCTGGGGAACGCTCACGCGGATCCGGCTCCGCGGTTGCCGTCCTCCCCTCGCCCGTTCCCATCCCCGTCCGCGGCCGCGTACGCCCGGATGATGTCCTTCACGAGCCTGTGACGAATGACGTCCATGGCGTCGAGATAGACAATCGAGATGCCGTCGATCCCGCTCAGGATCCGCTCCACCTGGAGCAGGCCCGAGTTCGAGACGCTCGACAGGTCGATCTGGGTCTTGTCCCCCGTGATCACGACCCGCGAGTTGAGCCCGAGGCGGGTGAGGAACATCTTCATCTGGGCCGTGGTGGCGTTCTGGGCCTCGTCCAGGATCACGAAGGCGTCCGAGAGCGTCCGCCCGCGCATGTACGCCAGCGGCGCGATCTCGATGGTACGGTCCTCCAGCGCCCGCCGCACGCGGTCGGACGGCATCATGTCCTCGAGAGCATCGTACAGCGGCCGGAGGTACGGGTCCACCTTCTCCTGCAGGTCGCCGGGGAGGAAGCCGAGGTTCTCCCCCGCTTCGACGGCCGGCCGCGCCAGGATGATGCGCTTGACGCGCTTCTTGTAGAGGGCGTCCACGGCGGTCGCGACCGCGAGGTAGGTCTTGCCGGTGCCGGCCGGTCCGATGGAGATCACGATGTCGTTGGCCGCGATGGCCTCGAGGTACCGCCGCTGTCCCTCGCTCTTGGGGCTGATGACCTTCCGTGAGCCCGGGAGGGCGATGCGGATCTCCTCGCCGGGCGGCACGATGCCGGACTCGCCCAGGACGTCGAAGCTCTCCGCGAACCGCGCGATGTCGTTCGTATCGAAGGGCGCCCGCAGCCGGGACAGCTCGATGAGGTGCTGGACGACGCCCACCGCGCGCTCCACGGCCGGCAGCTCTCCGGAGAGGATGACGTGGTCACCCCGGAGGACGACCCGGATCCCGAAGAGCCGCGCCAGCTCCTGGAGGTGCGAGTCGTTCACGCCGGCGAAGAGGAGGTGATCCACCCCCTCCGCGTCCAGCCGGTGCTCGACGATCGTGGCCTGTCCGTTTCCCATGTCCTCTTCCTTCCGCCGACGGGGGTCGAGTGTTCCCCCCCGGCGCCGGCAGGTGCCTAGGTCTCGACCCGGATCCCCAGGTCGTTCAGATCCCGCGCGTCGACCCGCGTCGGGGCCCCCTCGTAGAGGGCCCGGGCCGCCGTGGTCTTCGGGAAGGCGATGACGTCCCGGAGGCTCGGGACGCCCGCGAAGCGCTGCACGATCCTGTCCATTCCGAGGGCGATGCCCCCGTGAGGTGGCGCCCCCGCGTCCAGGGCGTCCAGGAGGAAGCCGAACCTGCGTTCGATCTCCTGCTCCTCGAAGCCGAGCACACGGAAGATCCGCCGCTGCAGCGCGCTCTCGTGGATCCTGAGGCTCCCTCCGCCCAGCTCGGTTCCGTCGAGGACGAGGTCGTACGCCTCGCCGCGAGCCCCGAACGCGCCCTCCTCGAGCCGGTCCAGGTCCTCCTCCCGTGGGAGCACGAACGGGTGATGGCTGGGCGTGGGGTTGCCCTCGTCGTCCTCGTCGAAGACGGGGAAGTCGACCACCCAGAGCCAGGCGTGCTCCCGGGCCTTCGGAAGGCCCATGGCGCCGATGGCCGCCCGTCGCGCAGCGTCGAGGGCCGGCGAGGTGATCGCGTCCGGGCCGGCGGCGACGAGCGCGAGGTCGTTCTCCCCGAGCCCGAGGGCCTCGTACGCTTCGTCCGTCATGAAGCGGGCCAGAGGTCCCGAGCCCCCGTCGCCGGTGCGCTTGACCCACAGGAGGCCCGGGGCCCCGACGGCCTTCGCCCGGGCCTCGATGGCCTCCACGTCCTTCCTGGAGAGGGATCCCCCCCCTTTCAGATGGAGGCCGCGGATTCGTCCACCGGACTCGACGGCCGAGTCCAGGATGCGGAAGCCCAGACCCGAGAGGGAGTCCGACCAGTCCCGGATCTCGAGCTCCCACCGGAGGTCCGGGCGGTCGGTTCCGAAGCGGTCCATGGCCTCGGCCCACGTCATGCGCGGGAAGGGCGGCGCGGCTTCCACCGACCCCACCCGGGCCAGCGCGGCCATGAGCCCTTCGGTCCACCCGATCACGTCCTCGACCCCCACGAACGAGGCCTCGAGGTCGATCTGGGTGAACTCCGGCTGGCGGTCCGCCCGCAGGTCCTCGTCGCGGAAGCACCGGGCGATCTGGAAGTAGCGGTCGAAGCCCGCGACCATGAGGATCTGCTTGTAGATCTGGGGACTCTGGGGGAGCGCGTAGAACTCCCCGCGGTGCTCGCGGCTGGGCACGAGGAAGTCCCGGGCACCCTCGGGCGTGGGTTTGGTCAGGATCGGTGTCTCGATCTCCAGGAAGCCCAGGCCGTCCAGATAGTTGCGCGTCTCGAGCACCAGCTCGTGACGGAGCCGGAGCGCGCGCTGCATCTCGAGGCGCCGGAGGTCGAGGACCCGGTGGCGCAGGCGGAGCTCCTCCGAGGGCGCCTCGTCCTCGGGGCCCCGGTACACGGGAATGGCCGGGACGCGGGCATCGGACAGGACCTCCAGGGCCACGGCCCGCACTTCCACGTCCCCCGTCTCCATGTCCGGGTTGCGCGCCCCGTCGGGGCGGGCCTCGACCGTGCCCTCCACCCGGATCACCTGCTCGTGGCCGAGCCCCTTGGCACCCTCCAGGGACGCCTCGGCCGTCCACTCGGGGCCGAAGGAGACCTGCACGATTCCTGCCCGGTCACGGAGATCCACGAAGACGAGGCCGCCGAGATCACGACGGCGATGGACCCACCCGGCGAGCCGCACGGTGGAGCCCACGTGGTGCTCTCGGAGGTCGCCCGCCATGCGGCTGCGGAGGGACGTTTGTCCAGGGTCGTGTTCGGCCATGGTGGGGGCTCGCGTGATATCCTCAGGCGCGGGGGCTCGCGGAGAGCCCTCCGGATGCGCCTTCGTGGTTCAGATGACGGAAGAGGAGCGAGTAGCCGACGACCACGCCGACCGCGTCGGCGATCAAGTCGCTCCTCGACGGGTCGCGGCCCGGGACGAACGACTGGTGCCACTCGTCGCTGAGACCGTAGAGAATCCCCAGGAAGGGGAGGATCAGGTGGCCGAGGGTCCGGCGCGGCCGTCCGCTCCGGGCGCGCCCGTACGCCAGGGTCGCCCCGAGAACGGCGTAGAGCACGAGGTGCGCCGCCTCGTCGGCCCAGCCGGGCAACCACGCTGCCGCACCCCACGAGGGCCGCGCGCTCAAAAAAAACAGGACCCCCGCCCAGACGACGGCGGGCGTCCAGCAGATGAGGGCCTGAATCACGTACTCGTGGTGATCGTAGGGTCGTCCCGGTCTCCGGGGGTCAGGTCCGGCCTGGTGCCTCGTGCATCGCGCACCGGTGGGGAAAGGTAACCGGGCCCCCGGGCGTGTACAAGCAAAACGCCCCCCCGGCGGCCTCACCCGGCCGGCCCTTTCCGCCGGTGGGAGGGTAGACGGGTCCGGCGGGGAAACCGACCCTCCGCCCGACCGTCGACCGCCGGGGCCGCCGAGTCCCCGACGACGAGACTCCTGGTCCGCAAGGACACGAACGGCCCATGACCGACGACAGACCCGACCTGCTGGGCATGGTCCCGCAGGAGCTCGAGGCCCGGGTGGGCGCGTTCTTCCGCGAGCGGGGGCAGCCCTCGTACCGCACCGACCAGGTCGTCCACTGGGTGTACGGTGAGCTCGCCGCCACCTTCGACGAGATGACGACCCTCCCGCGGGCCGAGCGGGCCGCGCTGGCCCGCTCCTTCCGCATCCGCGAGCCCGCGGCCCACGAGGTCAGGCGGTCGGCCGACGGTACGGCGAAGCACCTCTGGCGCCTGGACGACGGAGAGCTGGTCGAGTCCGTGCTCATCCCCGCGTCGGACCGGCTGACGCTGTGTCTCTCGTCCCAGGCCGGGTGCGCCATGGGCTGCACCTTCTGCGCCACGGGCTGGGGTGGCTTCCGGCGTCAGCTCCGGGCCGGCGAGATCGTCGCCCAGTACCGCGGGAGTCGCCGCTGGGCGGAACGACAAGGACTCGGAACCATCACGAATATCGTGTACATGGGAATGGGCGAGCCGCTCTCGAACAGGCCCGCGGTCATGGCCTCGCTGACGGCCCTGAACGAGGGATACGACGTGGGGGCGCGGAGGATCACCGTGTCCACGGTGGGGGTGGTTCCCGGCATCCTCGAGCTCGCGGCGCGACCCGAGCAGTTCCGGCTCGCCGTGTCGCTCCACGCACCCGAGAGCGAGCTCCGCGCCGAGCTGATCCCCCTCGAGAAGCGGTGGCCGCTGCCCGAGCTCGTGGACGCCCTCCGGCGCTTCGACGCGGCCGGCGGACGCCGCATCACCTTCGAGTACACCATGATCCGGGGCGTGAACGACCACCCGAGGCTCGCGCCGCGCCTGGCCGAGCTGGCGGCCCGGATGGGCGCGTTCGTCAACCTCATCCCGTTCAACCCCATCCCCTGGCAGGACTGGGTCGCCAGCACGCCCGAGCGGATCGAGCACTTCCGGCGCGTCCTGGCCGACCGCGGCGTCGACGCGGCCGTACGGGAGCCCCGGGGACGGGACATCGACGCGGCGTGCGGTCAGCTGCGGGCGAACGCCCTCGTGCAGCTGGAGGGAAAGCCCGGGGCCGGCGTCAACGGATGAGCTGGCCGATGCGTCCCGGGCGCGGCGCCGTGAGGGCCGGGAACGGCTTGAGCGTTTCGCGGTCGTAGCTGAAGTAGATGACGACCGCGCGGCCCTCCAGCCGCCATCCCTCGAGAAGCCCCCAGTAGCGCGAGTCGAGGCTCTCGTTCCGGTTGTCGCCGAGCATGAAGTAGTGGTCGGGGGGGATCACGATCGGGCCCCACTCGTCCCGGCTCGGGGCGTAGCGGGCCGGATCGACGGCGTCGACCAGGTAGTCCCGCTGCCACGCCATGCGGTAGTCCTCCTGATCGGGGACGGGCACGCGTTTGACGTACGGCTCCTCGACAACCTCGCCGTTGATGGAGAGGCGCCCCCCGTGCATGGAGAGGGTGTCGCCCGGCAGCCCGATCAGCCGCTTGACCAGCTTCAGGTCCTCCTCGTGGGGAGGATCGAACACGAGGACGTCGAAGCGGTGCGGCTCGGAATAGCCCGGGATGCGGATGTCCGTCAGCGGGATGCGGCTGCCGATCGCCGCCCGGTTCACCATGAGGAAGTCGCCCACCAGCAGCGTGTCCTCCATGGACCCCGACGTGATGACGAAGGTCTGGACGAGGAACGTCCGGAGGACGAGGAAGAGGACGACGGCCACGCCGATGGACTTGAGGAGCTCGACGAAGCCACCCCGGGCCTTCTCCTCTCCCCCGTCCCCACCGCCCGCCTGCCCGCGCTTGGTCCTCGGCTTGTCTCGCTTCCTGGTCGACGCCATTCAGTTCCCTTTCCCTTCCTGGCCCGGGTCCGCCATGCGACCCGTCGGTGGTGACGCGTCCGGCCCGTTCGGCCGCGGCGCGTCGTCATCCCTGAAGAATCTCCGGAGGTCCCACCACGCCGGGACACCCTCCTCGGGCACGACACGCCCGGACGGAGCGGGCTCCCAGGCCGTACCCAGCACTACGGTCACGTCGAGGTAGAGGTTCGAGTCGGGCTCGCTCCGGACCCGCCGGATGTTCAAGTGGCGCGCCACCGCGCGGGCCAGCTCCGGCCGTCCGACCCGGTCCAGCACCACCGACGTCTCGTGGTCGAACGAAGCCGCGTTCCCCCAGTACACCACATCGTAGCCCCGGTCCCGGAGCAGGTCCGTGGCCCGCCGGGCCATCCCCGTCCGTCCCCCTCCGTTCAGCACCTCGACCAGCACCCGCTCGGACGGGGCGGGCGGAAGCGCGGTCGAGTCCGCGCCGAGGACGGCGGAGACCTCCCGGCCGGGCCACCACTGGCTGACCGTGGAGCCGAGGAAGGCGCCCACGAGCAGGACCACGACGACGACCGCTACACCTCGGACGCGCGCGCCCACGCTTCCCCTCCCGCCAGCCGGTTCCAGAAGCCCATGGTCTCCGGCCTCACCGGCCGGGTCTCGCTCAGCAGGTGCTCGATCCGCGCCCGCAGGATGTCCCGGGTCACGTCCCGCAGGTCGTCGGGCATGCGTTCCCGGAGGCCGTCGCGCCACGGGTTGTGGAGGTCGCGACCCGGCTCCAGGAAGTCCGCGCAGTAGACGGCCATGCCCATGCGGCCCAGGCGGGGGTGTCCCAGCGTGTGCCACGCCACGGCGTCCAGGAGCTCCCGGTCGCCCACGCCCTCCATCGCCAGCCTGGCGGCCGCCGCCGGCCCGTGCAGGATCCGCTCCGGGACCCCGTCGAGCCCGGCCCCCACCAGCCCTCGGAGCTCCCCGGCGTCCCCGTCCTTCAGGCAGTCGTGGAGCCATCCGGCGGCCGCCCACCGCGCTCGGTCCTCGCGCGGCATCCCCAGCGCCTCGGACCACGTCCCGAGCAACGTGGCCACCCGGCTCGAGTGGGCACGCCGCTCCTCGCCCATGCGGGCCCACCCGGGAAGCTCGCCCCGGGACGCGGCCGCGATCACCGGGTGGAGCCCGTCCAGCGTCATCGGAGCTCCACGTTGTCGATCAGCCGCGTGGTCCCGCAGAACGCGGCCACGGCGGCCACCGTGCCGCCCTCGGCCCGCCCGACCCGCTCCAGCGTCGACGGGTCGACGAGCTCCGCGTACTGGCATTCCAGGAGCGGGTGCTCGTGGATCCGTCGCCGGATGCCCTCCGCCAGCGCCGCCGCCGAACGCTCGCCCGACCGGAAGCGCTCGACGGCCTCCACGAGCGCGTCGTGGAGGCCCGTCGCCTGGGCCCGCTCCTCGGCGTTCAGGTAGCCGTTGCGCGAGCTCATCGCCAGGCCGTCGGCCTCCCGCACGATGGGTCCGAGCAGGATCTCGACCCCCAGCTCCAGATCCCGGGCCATGCGCCGGATCAGCACCGCCTGCTGGTAGTCCTTCCGGCCGAACACGGCCGTGTCGGGCTGGAACAGCCCGAAGAGGCGAGCGACCACCGTGAGCACGCCTCGGAAGTGCCCGGGTCGGTGGGCGCCGCAGAGGCCGCGGGCCATGGGACCGGGATCGATGGTCACGGTCGGCTCGCCCCCCGGGTACATCTCGTCGACGCCGGGGATGAAGACGAGGTCCGCGTCCCGCCCGGCCAGGAGGGCCCGGTCCCGGTCTTCGTCGCGGGGATACGCGTCCAGGTCCTCCGACGGCCCGAACTGGAGAGGGTTCACGAAGATGCTCACCACGACCGCGTCCGCGGCCTCGCGCCCCACGTCCACCAGCGAAAGGTGCCCCTCGTGCAGATACCCCATCGTGGGCACCAGCGCGACTCGACCCCGGTCGCGGAGACGGGCGAGCCCGTCCGCGAGCTCGTCCCGGGTACGGCAGACGATCACCGCGCTACTCCTCTCCGGTGAAGGAGTGCTCTTCGGCCGGATAGAGGCCCTCTTTCACCTCTTCCACGTAACGGCGGGCCCCCGCGAGGGCGGTCGCGTGGAGGTCGGCGAAGCGCTTGAGGAAGCGCGGTGAGAAGCCGGGATTGAGCCCGAGCGCGTCGTAGAGGACCAGGACCTGGCCATCGCAGTCCGGACCCGCGCCGATGCCGATGGTCGGGATCCGGAGCGCCTTCGTCACCTCGTGGGCGAGGCTCCGTGGCATCAGCTCGAGGACGATCGAGAACGCCCCCGCCTCCTCCAGCCCCTTCGCCTCCCGGAGCAGCCGGTCGGCCTCGACCTCGCTCCGCCCCTGCACGCGGTAGCCCCCCAGTGCGTGCACGGACTGGGGCGTCAGGCCCAGGTGGCCCATCACGGGAATGCCGCTCTCCACGAGGAGGCCGACGGTCTCGAGCCGGCGGGGGCCGCCCCCTTCCAGCTTCACCGCCTGGACGCCCGCCTCCTTCATCGCCCTCCCCGCGTTCTCCAGCGCGCGGGTGGACGAGGCCTGGAACGTCATGAAGGGCATGTCGAGCACCACGAAGGCGTCGGGCGCCCCCCTGCGCACGGCTCGCGCGTGGTGGATCATCTCGTCCAGCGTCACCGGAAGCGTCGAGTCGTAGCCCAGCACGACCTGGCCGAGGGAGTCGCCGACGAGGATGACGTCGACCCCCGCTTCCTGGACGATGCGGGCGAAGAGGTAGTCGTAGGCCGTGAGCGCGACGATCTTCTCCCCGCTCCGCTTCATGTCCAGCAGCCGGCGGACGGTGGTCCGCTGCCGGACGGGGGCGGACTCGGTGGACACCGGCGTTTCTCCGGCGAGGGGAACGGGACGGACCGGCCCGAAGCTAGATGCGGTAAAAACCCTTGTCAAACATGATTTTCGAGGCGGCCGGAGGCGCCGCGTTGGGCGTGCGCGCGGCGAGCCACGGGACCCTTCTCCCGCCGGTGTGCGGACGGGTACCTTCACCCATGGCCATCACGTGGGACGCACCCCTGACCGCAGCCGTCGCCGCCGCCCTCGCCCGCCGCCTGGGGGTGGCCGGGGGACGCCGCCGCGGGGCCCGCCTCCGGGCGCTCCACCTGGATCACGAGGCCCAGAGCCTCCTCCTCTGGTTCCGGGAGGCCACGCTCCTCTTCCGTCTCCACCCCGCCGGCGGCGCCGCTCTCCTCCTCGACCCCACCGAGCCCCTGGAGACCGCCCGCCGCCTGGCCGCCACGCTGGAGTCCGTGGAGGTCCCCCCGGACGACCGGGTGCTCCTCCTCACGGTGCGCAAGATCCGGGGAGGCCGGGAGCGGTTCACCGTGGCGGTCGAGCTCGTCACCAACCAGTGGAACGCGGTGGTGGCCGAAGGCGAGGAGCGTCGCGTCCGCCACGTCCTCCGGGAGCGGGAGGGGGAGCGCCCCCTGGCCGTCGGCTCCCTCTACGAGCCGCCCCCCCCGTCCCGGCGGGAGGGCGCGTCGGGCGACCTCGATTGGGAACGCTGGCTGGAGATCCTCTCCGGCGTGGAGCCACCGCGGCGCCGGGGCGTCCTCCTCTCGACCGTGGCGTGGACGTCGTCGTTGAACGCCCGGGCCCTCCTGGGGGAGAGCGGAACGGACGACGGCCAGGAAGGACGCCGGGCCCTCGAGCGGGGGTGGAAGCTCTGGAGGAGGGTGGCCGGCGTGGCCACGGGCCGGGAGGCCGCCGAGCCCGTGATCTTCCGGACCGAAGGGATCCTCCAGCCCTACCCCCTGCCACTCCCCGGCGTCGAGTGCGAGGCGGTGGGCGACGTCCTGGATGCCCTCCGGACGGCGGCGGAAGAGGGGGACGGGGGGGTCGTCGCGGCCGTCCCGTCGGCGTGGATCCGGGCGATTGAGAAGCGGATCCGCGGCTCCCGGGGAAAGATCCACGGGCTCGAGCGTGAGCTCGAGAAGGCCCCGGACCCCGACGCGGCTCGCGGGCTGGGCGATCTCCTTCTGGCTCGCTACGGGGACGTGCCGCGGGGCCGGAAGCGGGTCGAGCTCGAGGACTTCGAAGGCCGAAGGGTCGAGGTCGAGCTCGATCCGGCGCTCTCTCCCCAGGAAAACGCGGCGCGCTACTACGACGAGGCGACCCGCGCCGAGCGGGCACGGGAGCGGATCCCCACGTTGATCGAAGAGGCCCGGGAGGAGGCCTCCCGCCTCGAGGCCCTCCTCGCGAGGGTCCAGTCGGGGGAAGCCACGGCGGCCGAGGTGGAGGCCGAGCTGCCCGAACGGAGCGCACTGTCCGGACCGGCCGACGCGACGCCATCGCTCCCCTACCGGCGGTACCGGAGCAGCGGCGGCCTCGAGATCCGGGTCGGGAGGGGCTCGAAGCGGAACGACGAGCTCACCTTCCGCCATTCCAGGCCCGACGACGTCTGGCTCCATGCCCGACACGCCGCCGGAGCCCACGTGATCCTCCGCTGGGACGCGGACGGGGCCCCTCCGGCCCGGGACCTCGCCGAGGCGGCCGCGCTCGCCGCGTGGCACTCCAAGGCGCGGACGTCCGGAAGCGTGCCGGTGGACTGGACCCGGCGAAAGTACGTGCGCAGTCCCCGTGGCGCGCCGCCGGGCCGGGTCGTCCCCGACCGCGTGCGGACGGTCTTCGTCGAGCCGGACGAGGCGGTCGAGCGGCGGCTCCGTGACGAGTAGGGCCGCCGGGGCGGCCTCCTCGATCTCGACCGGCTAACGCCCCTCGTCCATCCCTTCGCGCAGCTCGCGCAGGAACGCCGCCGCGCCGTCGATGCCGCCGTCCTCCAGGCGTCGCACCAGCGCGCTCCCGACGACCACGCCGTCGGCCACCGCGGCGACCGCCCCCGCCTGCTGGGGCGTGCTGATGCCGAACCCCACGGCGATGGGCAGGTCCGTGGATTCGCGGAGCGCCCCCACCTCCCGACCCAGCTCGGCCCGGAGCTCACGGCGCGCCCCGGTGACGCCCGTGCGGGAGATGTAGTAGAGGAAGCCCCGGGCCCGGGATGCGATGGCCGGGATGCGATCCCGTGGGGTGGTGGGGGCCAGGAGCCGGATCAGGTCGAGCCCGGCCGCTTCCACCGCGTCCTCCGCCTCGGGATCACAGCCCGCGGGGAGGTCGGTGAGGAGGAGTCCGTCGGCGCCGGCCGTCACCGCCTGGTGGCAGAACGCCTCCAGCCCGAAGCGAAACACCGGGTTCAGGTAGGTGAAGAGGACGACCGGCGTCTCCCGCCGTCGGCGGAAGCCCCGGAGCACGTCGAGCGTCGAACGGACCGTGGTGCCGTTCCGGAGAGCCGCGTACGACGAGCGCTGGATGGTGGGACCGTCGGCCAGGGGGTCGCTGAACGGGATCCCGAGCTCGATCACGTCGGCCCCGGCGTCGGCCAGCGCCTCGAGGAGGGGTCCGGTCGTCCCGGACTCCGGGAAGCCGCACGTGACGTAGGGGATCAGGGCCGCGCGGCCTTCGCCCCCGCGCTCGGCGAAGCGCCGGGCGATGCGTGACTCGGTCATCGAGGGGCGATCAGATGAGGTAGTCCGACACCCGGATCCCGTACTTCTGGGGGTCCGTCGTCTTGATGATCTGGCGGTACGGCGCTCCGGTGGCGGGGTCGACCTCCGCCAGGTCCACGGAGATCGGCTCCCTCAGCGGCACGCCCATCTCGTCGGAGATGACCTTCACCCTCGGCAGATGAAGCCGGGTCGGGTCGGGGTTCACGCCGCTCACGACCGCCAGCTCCAGCGTGTCCAGGATGGCCAGGGTGCCGATGGGGAAGACGCCCGTGGCGTTGATCATCGCCTTCACCAGGAGCGGGTCGAAGCCGCGGGACGGGTTGTCGCGCATCTCCCGCAGGACCTCGTCCGGCGGCCACGGCTCGTACTGGTAGCTCCGCACCGACGTGCCCGCGTCGAAGCCGTCGGCCACGGCCAGGATGCGGCTGAAGAGCGTGGGCTCCCGGGGCCGGTCGTTCTCGGGGTAGCCGCTCAGGTCGAACTTCATGTGGTGCTCGTACGCCATGAGCATCTGCCGGAACGGGACCTCCGTGAAGCCGTTCATGTGGAACAGGTGGAGGAGACCTTCGGTCGGATGCTCTCGCAGCTCCGCCCACTCCTCGTCGTTCAGGTTCCCGGGCTTGTTGATGACCTCCTGGCTGATCC
>JASFUL010000067.1:0-15946 GCA_050050315.1 Gemmatimonadota bacterium | reverse complement strand
GTCCGTACGTACGAGGTCGGGCGGTGGAGGGGGTGGCGCCTCGACGCCGGCGCGGCCGTCGACCCGGAGCGGAGGCACGCCGACACGGTCGACGCCGTCGACCCGGAGCGGGGGCACGCCGACGCGGTCGACGCCGTCCGTACGTACGAGGTCGGGTGGTGGAGGAGGCGGCGCCTCGACGCCGGCGCGGCCGTCGCCGAGCGCGCGCTCGCGCAGCGGCGGCTCGGGCGGCAGCGCGCGCTCGCCCACTCGCGTGACGCCTCGGAGCGGCGGGTCCTCGTCGGCGCGCCCCGCCCCGTCCCGGGCTCCCACCTCTCGCTCGTCGGGCGGGTCGTCCCGGAGCAGGCCGCCCGTCCGCGTGACCCCCCGGGCCGGATCTTCGGGTGGCGGATCGGCGGGTCCCCGACCGGCACCGACCCGGTCGCGGCCGTCCACCGCGCGGTCCAGCCCTCCGGCGAGCTCCAGGGCGCCGGCACGGGTGAAGCGACGGGGCGGCGGCGGGGGCTGATTCGCTCCCGCCGGGTCAGCGGGCGTTCCACGAGACGCCGAACGCGCCTGTCGATTCCTCGTCGCCGCCCCCCGGGTGGAGCGAGGCCGCGAGCGCGATCCATACGGGGCCCAGGCGTACCGAGGCCCCTCCCCCCATCTCCATCGACCCGCCGGCGGCCCCGACGTGGGCTCGCAGAGGCACTCGCTCGTGGGGAAGCCACTCGGCGCCGACGCCCCCGCGCGTGCGCCACCCGCGGATCGGGTCGTCGCCCCCCCGTTGCTCCCCGCTCGCCACCAGCCGGAGGTTCGGACCGACGGTCCACGCGAGTCCCGCTTCGACGGTCGGACCGAATCCCAGGGCGCGTGCGGCGGCCCTGAGGTGGCCCGGGGCCGAGCGGGCGGGCCGCTCGTCGAAGTCGCTCTCGGCGTCTTCCTGATCGAAGAGCACGGTTCCGGTCCGGTAGACGAGGCCCGACAGGTCCCACTCGAAGGTGTTGAACAGGTTCCGGACGGCGAGACCGAGGGAGAGCCGGGGCCCCTCCCACGCGGCGCCCACGTCCAGCGCGATCCCGGTGCCGTGGTGCAGGTCGTCGTTTCCGCCGTTCGACAGGATCGGGAAGTGCACCTCGCCCTCCAACGGGTCTCCGTCGAGGCTCGTGCCCAGGTCCCGGCCCACGATCACCGCGTGGCCGAACACGAGCTTCGCGGTGAACCCGACGGCCAACCGGCCGGGGCCGACCGCACCCACCGTCCGTCCGTGTCCCAGGGCCAACGTCGAGACGACCCAGCCGTCGACCCGGGAACCGGCGAGATCGAACGCCCTCGGCTGCCCCGTCCGTCCGGCGTTGCCGTAGAGGAGGAGCTCCGCCGCGTCCGGGTTCAGTCCCACTCGCGCGGCCGCGACCGTCGAGAGCTGGAGTCCGAAGCGGTCGTGGGCGACCGCGATCGGGGTGACTTCCATCACCGAGGCGCCGCGCTGGGCGCCCTCCTCGACGATCCTGCGGAGCCAGCGCTCACGGACCCGATCCGGGACCGGAACGCCCTGCCAGCGCGCGACATCCCCGAGGGAGACCGGATGCATCCCCGAGCCCGCCCGGACCGGCAGGACCGTCCCGGTCGTGCCATCCCGGCCCAGCCCGAGGCCCGCGGGATTCACCGCCACGGCCCCGAAGTCGCGGACCAGCGCCACGTCGTGGCGACCCAGGGCCGAGGACCCGACGCTCGCGGGAGGGAGCTGGGCTTCCACGGTCGCCGGACGGAGCGCGAGCAGGACGGCCGCCAGCGTCGGCCCGGTCGCCCTACGCATCGCCCCGCTTCTCCGTCACCGCCGCCGGAACAGCGTGGCCCGGACCGAGAGCACGTCCCGGGCGCCGGGCTGGTACTCGGCCGCCAGGGAGAGGGCGCGCAGGTCGACGGCCGCACCCAGCGCCACACGGGCCTGGCCGTGCAGCGACTCCCGGAAGGCGACGGGGGTCCCGTCCGGGGGGAGGAGGGGCAGCCCGTCCGGGTTCCGCACCCGGTACCTCACATCCACCCTGGACGACGCCACGGTACCGTGGGTGTACGCCCTGAAGAGACCCAGGTCCCGGGAGACGACGACCCCGAATGCCGAGGCGGATCCGTCGAGCCAGTCGCCGCCGTCGACCTTCTGCGTCAGGGCGCTCACTCCGATGTCCACGAGGGTGATCCCGAGGAACCGCGAGACCGTCACCAGCGCGCCCGCCCCGAACACGCTCGCGTCGCCGATCTCGTCGAAGAGCTCGACCGTGGGGGTGAAGCGCCCGACGAGCTGCAGGCCGATCCCGCGCAGGGCCAGGGAGGCCTCCACCACGGGGAGAGGGGCGTAGGACAGGTCCAGGCCGTCGGGCAGCGGCAACCCGCGCGACCCGGGGGGCACTCCGGCCGCGTCGAGAGCCGCCTCGAACGGGCTGCCCGGCCGCGGAACCATCCGTGCGTCCGTCCTCCCGCCGGCCACGCTCGGCGCACGCCCATCCGCCGACGGGGCACCCCCCTGCACCACGTAGGGATCCGTGTACGTCACGCCCCCGTATACGACCGAGCCCGGCAGCACCGGATCGAAGCGCTCGTCGGCCGGGGCGACGTGCCCCCCCGTCAGCCTCAGCCCGAGGTGGAATCCCTCACCGCGGCCCCCCGACGTGAAGAAGCCCGCCGTCAGGGCGGGGGCGAGAGCACGCGTGAACGGTCCCACCCACGCCCGCGCGTTTGCCCCGTCGAGGGTCTCGAGCGCGTCGGGAACCCCCTGGCCCGCCACCGACCCGGGGACGGTCACGCAGAGGAGCAGGACGGCCGACCACGAAGCGAGGCCGTCTCGTCGGCGAACCCGGACAACCCCGGGAGCACCGTCGGGCCGCGCGGGGTCGGGTAGCGGTCGGAGCACGCGGTCTCTCCGCTGGCGGAGGGCGGTCGTTCGGCGTAGGCGGGTCGCTCCGGTGGAAGCTCGGCAGATGCCGACGACCCACTCCACGGTAGATCCGGAGGCCCGCGACAGTCAACGCCGAGGGGCCGAAAAGCGTTGTCTTGCGGGTGTTTTCGGCGATTGATCACCCCGCTTCACGCGATTATCTTGCAGGGCTCTGGTGCCGCGAACCCCACTCCTCTCGAATCCGGGCCGAAGGACCTCCGTGCGCCTCGACCACATCCGCAACTTCTGCATCGTCGCCCACATCGACCACGGGAAGAGCACCCTGGCCGACCGGCTGCTCGAGCTGACGTCCACCCTCGATCGGCGGCAGATGCGCGAGCAGGTGCTCGACTCCAACGAGCTCGAGCGGGAGAGGGGCATCACCATCAAGCTCCACGCGGTGCGCATGGCGTACCGGGCCTCCGACGGCGACGAGTACGAGCTCAACCTGATCGACACGCCGGGCCACGTCGACTTCACCTACGAGGTGTCCCGCTCCCTGGCCGCGTGCGAGGGCGCGATTCTCGTGGTCGACGCGACCCAGGGGGTCCAAGCGCAGACGCTGGCCAACCTCTTCCTGGCCCTGGACGCCGACCTGGAGATCATCCCGGTGATCAACAAGATCGACCTCCCAGGGGCGGAGCCCGAGAGGAGACGGGACGAGGTGGCGGACCTGCTCGGCGTCGATCCCGATACGGTGCTCCTGGCCAGCGCCAAGGAGGGGCGGGGCGTTCCCGAGATCCTGGAAGCGGTCGTCCAGCGCACCCCCCCTCCGAGCGGAGATCCGGAGGCCCCGTTCCGGGCGCTCATCTTCGACTCGTACTACGATCAGTACCTGGGCGCCGTCCCCTCCATCCGCGTCGTGGACGGGGAGATCCGTCCCGGGACGACCATCGGCTTCGGAGCGGTGGACGCCGAATACGAGGTCACCGAGGTCGGATACCTGCGGCTCGGGCGGGTCCAGCAGGAGGTCCTGGGTCCGGGTGAGGTGGGGTACCTGGTGGCGGCCATCAAGGAGGTGGGACACACGCGACCCGGCGACACCATCTTCGACGCCGACGACCCGCCCCAGGAGCTCCTGCCGGGCTACCAGGAGGTCCGGCCGATGGTCTTCGCCGGCCTCTACCCCACCGACTCGGACGACTACGAGGACCTCCGCGAGGCCCTGGACAAGCTCAAGATGAACGACGCCTCGCTCCACTTCGAGCCCGAGACGTCGGCCGCCCTCGGATTCGGCTTCCGCTGCGGCTTCCTGGGTCTGCTGCACATGGAGATCATCCAGGAGCGCCTCGAGCGCGAGTTCGGGGTCGACCTGATCACGACCGTCCCCAACGTCGAGTACCACGTCGAGCTCACCGACGGCACGAGGGTCCAGGTGGAGAGCCCCGAGGCCATGCCGGACCGCGGGCGGATCGAGAGCGTCGCCGAGCCGGTCATGAACGTCCGCATCGTGTGCCCGGCCGAGTACATCGGGAACGTGCAGAAGCTGGCGCACGACCGGCGGGGCGTCTTCAAGCACATGGAGTATCTCGATCCCGAACGGGTCGAGATCGACTACGAGCTTCCCCTGGCCGAGATCGTCCTCGACTTCTACGATCGGCTCAAGAGCGGCACCCGGGGCTTCGCCGCCATGGACTACGAGTTCAACGAGTACCGGGCCGACGACCTCGTGAAGCTCGACGTGCTCGTCAACGGCGACGCGGTGGACGCCTTCAGCGTCGTCATCCACAGGGACGAGGCATACGAGCACGGCCGGGAGCTGGTGAAGCGGCTCAAGGAGCTCATTCCCCGCCAGCAGTTCGAGGTGGCCCTCCAGGCGGCGATCGGACGGGACGTCATTGCCCGCGAGACGATCCGGCCGCTCAGGAAGAACGTCACCGCCAAGTGCTACGGAGGCGACATCACCCGGAAGCGGAAGCTGCTCGAGAAGCAGCGGGAGGGGAAGCGGCGGATGAAGCAGGTCGGAACCGTCGAGATACCGCAGGAGGCCTTCCTCGCCGTCCTCTCCCTGGGGGAGTAGCCCGGGTGCGCATCACCGTCGTCGTCACGACGTACCGCAAGCCGCGCGAGCTCGAGCTCGTGCTGGCCGGCTACGGGGCCCAGGACGACCACGACTTCGACGTCGTCGTCGCCGACGACGGGTCGGGGGAGGGGACGGCGCGCGTGGTCGAGGAGGCCGCCCGCACCGGCCTCGACCTTACGCACGTCTGGCACGCCGACCGGGGATTCCGGAAGACGGAGATCCTGAACCGGGCGCTACTGGACGCGCGGGGCGACTACGTGATCTTTACCGACGGTGACTGCATCCCGCGTGCCGACCTGGTCCGGACCCACCGGGAGCTCGCCCGTCGGGGCCGCTACCTGTCCGGGGGCTACGTCCGCCTCCCTCCGGGGATCTCGCGGACGCTGGACCTGGACGACGTACGGGCCGGCCGCCCCTTCGACCCGCGGTGGCTCCGGGAGCGCGGGCACCGCCCGGGACGGAGGGTTTTCCGCCTCCTGCCCCCGGGGCGGCTGCCCGGGCTGCTGGACCGGCTGACGCCGACCCGGGCGAGCTTCAACGGGATGAACTCGTCCGTGGCGGTCCGGCCCGCCCTCGAGGTCGACGGCTTCGACCTCGACTTCACGTACGGGGGCCTGGACCGGGAGTTCGGTGCCCGGCTGCGAAACCTGGGCCTGCGCCCGGTCCAGATACGGCACCGGGCCGTGGTGCTCCATCTTCATCACGAGCGGCCCTACCGGGACCGTGAAGCGCAGGAGCGTCAGAAGAGACGGCTGGCCGAGATCGAGCGGGGAGGAAGGACCCGTGCCGTCCGGGGGCTCTCCTCGCTGGATCGGGACGTCGAGACGCGAGTGACGAGGCACGGGAGAGGAAGGGGCGGCACGCCGGTGGGGCGCCCGCGGGCCGGGCCGGACGACGCGGAGGCGGAGGGGAAGCGTGGTGAGACGAGTCGGCCGTCCGACGGCCCGATTCCGGAGGCGAGCGAGGAGATGCGATGAGTGGCAGCGAGCGGAACGGCGAAGAGCCGCGCTGGATCGTGGGCGTCGACATCGGCGGGACCAACGTCGTCGTCGGGATGATTCCCTTCGAAGGTGGGCCGGCCGAGTCGCTCCGCAGCTTCCACACCCTGGCCGACCGGGGGGCGGGGGACGTCGTGGCCCGCGTCGCGAAGGCCGTGGGGGAGTGCGTCGACGAGACCCTGGCCCGCGAGGGTGCGCCCCCGTCGAGCGTGGTGGGCATGGGCGTTGGATCGCCGGGGCCGCTCAGCCGGGAGACCGGGGTCGTGATCAACACCCCCAACCTGGGGTGGAAGGACTTCCCCCTCCGCGACCTGCTCGTCGAGGCGACGGGACTCGACGCGACGCTGGACAACGACGCCAACTGCGCGACCTTCGGCGAGTGGTGGCTCGGTGCCGGTCGGGACGTGGACTCGCTGATCGGGGTCACCCTGGGGACGGGAATCGGGGGCGGGATCGTGGTGGACGGCAACCTCCTCCACGGTGCCTCCGACGCGGCCGGCGAGATCGGCCACATGACCATCGACTTCACGGGCCGCCGCTGCAAGTGCGGCAACTACGGATGCCTCGAGGCCTACTGTTCGGGCCCCAACATCGCGGCGCGGGCCGTGGAGGGAATCGAGTCCGGCGTCGAGACGATCCTCACGCGGCTCGTGGACGGGGACCTCTCGAAGATCACGGCCGCCACGGTCTACGAAGGGGTCGTTCTCGAGGACGCGTGGGCCGAGGAGGTCATGAGCGAGACCGCCAAGATCCTCGGGGTGGGACTGGCCAACCTGATCAACATCCTCAACCCGTCCGCCGTCGTCATCGCGGGCGGTGTCACGCGGGCGGGGGACCACCTGTTCGTCCCCCTCCGGAAGGAGATCCGCCGCCGGGCCTTCCGCTCGGCCGAGGAGGCGTGCCAGATCCTGCCCGCGGCGCTCCCCGAGACGGCCGGTGTCGTCGGCGCCGCGGGGGTCTACAAGGTGGAACGATACGGGTCCGTCTGAAGCGCGAGGTCGCGGGAGATGCAGGGAGTCGGCCGGACCGGGTCGGAGGGGCGTCGGCGCCTGGGCGTGCTGGGGACGATGGTGTGGGACACGATCCGGCGTGAAGGCGAGCACCGCACGCCGACCGAGGAATGGGGCGGGATCGCATACGCTCTGGCCGCGGCGGCGGCCGCGCTCCCCGAGGAGTGGGAGATCGTTCCCATCGTCAAGGTGGGCCACGACCTGGCCGAGGAGGCGTTGCGCTTCATGCGGGGGTTGCCGGGTCTGGACTGCGAGCCCGGTGTCCGCGTCGTCCCGAGCCCGAACAACCGGGTCGACCTGCACTACGTCGACCTGGTCCGTCGCTCCGAGAGGCTCCGGGGTGGGGTGCCTCCGTGGCACTGGACCGAGCTCGCGCCCGTCGTCCGCGGCTGCGACGCGCTCTACGTGAACTTCATCAGCGGCTTCGAGATGGAGCTCGACACCGCCCGGGCGCTACGAGCCGCCTTCGAGGGGCCCACCTACGCCGACCTGCACTCGCTCTTTCTCGGCATCGGCCGTGAGGGACTCCGCGTACCCCAGGAGCTCCCCGGGGCGGGGCAGTGGTTGCGGTGCTTCGATGCGGTGCAGATGAACGAGAGCGAGTTCACGCTGCTCGGGCGGCGTCTCGGCGACCCGTGGGAGATGGCCGCACGCGTCGTGGGACCGGAGCTCAAGCTCATCACGGTGACGCTGGGGGACCGGGGCGCCGCATACGTGGCGGGGCCCGGCTTCACGCCCCGGCCGCAGACGTGGCCGGAGATCCGCCGGCGCGTCGCCACGAAGGGGCAGCCGCGCAGCGGCCGTGTCGCGCCGGTCGACGTCGAGGAGCGGCGCGATCCGACGGGTTGCGGCGACGTGTGGGGTGCCACCTTTTTCGCCAGGCTCCTCGCCGGCGGCTCCCTCGAGGGTGCGCTGGAGGCGGCGAACGCGATGGCCGCCCGCAACGTCGGACACCGGGGAGCCCGAGGACTGTTCCACCACCTGACGGGCCGCCTGGCGGAGCCGTGATGCGACCCGAACGCCCACATCGGATCCGGAGGCCCGCGCCGTGGAGGTGATCTCCCTCCCGAGCTCCCTCGACCACCGGTCCATGGACGAGCTCATGGATGCCGTGGCGCGCGCCGACAGCGGGAAGCTCCTGCTCGACGCCCGCCACGTCCGGTGGGTCGACCCGAACGGGATCGTCTCGCTGCTGTCGGCCGGTGTCCTGCTCCGGGAACGCCACGGGGTGCCCGTCCGCCTGCAGATGCCCGAGCATTCCGACGTGCCCGGCTATCTGGCGCGGATGGGGTTCTTCCGGGCGGGCGAGGCGATCTTCGAGCTCGACCGCTCTCCGCCGCGACGGCACGAGGGCTCGTCGGAGGTCCTTCTCGAGGTGACGCCGATCACCACGAACAGCGACGTGCACCAGGTCGTGGACCGGCTCCAGACCCGGGCCGGGGCGATCCTGTCGAAGACCCTCGGCTATCCGCCCACCGCGGTGGTGCAGTTCAGCGTGATCCTATCCGAGGTGTGTCAGAACATCATCGAGCACGCCGAAGCGTCCGGATGGGTGGCCGCCCAGGCCTACAACTGGCAGAAGCGGCTGGGGCGCCACGTCCTGGTGATCTCGGTGAGCGACCTCGGTCGGGGCTTCCGGGGCTCGCTGGCCGACGAGCACTCGGCCCGCTTCGCAGACCGATGGAGTGACGCGACGGCCCTGGAGGCGGCTTTCATCCACGGACTCACGCGTTTCCCGGACTCGGGCCGCGGACAGGGGATCCAGCAGATCCGTAAGCAGGTGCGACGGTGGGACGGGATGATCAGCATACGGAGCGGGACGGCGCGGATCGCCGACGTGCCGGCGTGGGACGAGACGCCTCCTCTTCGGGACGACCTGGAGGACTTCCCCGGTGCCCAGATATCCATCGTCCTCCCGGAGAAGGTGACCGGTGACGCCTGACTTTTCCCCTCGCCCCGTGCAGATCGACGTGGGTCAGCTGGTCCAGCGGACCGTGGCCTCGCTCTACTCCTCCCTCGTGACCCGTCCCACCGGTCGGGCCGTGCGGCTGGCCATCGAGACGCAGCTCGCGGAGGTCGGCGACACGGCCTTCTCCCTCATCGACCTCTCGGAGGTCACGGTGCTGGACTTTTCGTGCGCCGACGAGGTCGTGGCGAAGCTGCTCATGCGATACCTGGGCGAGGACCGGCCCCGGGAGGCGTTCTTCGTCTTCGGGGGGGTGGCAGACCTCCACCGGGATCCCATCGAGGCGGTGCTCGAGCGACAGCGGCTGGCGGCCGTGGCCCGGCGCAACGACGGGGTCACCGAGCTCCTCGGCACCGGCACCGCCGAGGAGGTGCGCGCGTGGTCGTTCGTCGAGGAGCGCGGCCACGTGCTGCCGGCGGAAGCGTCGGCGGAGCTCGGTCCCGGGGCCGAGGAAGTCCTGGATCGGCTGGTGAGTCGGCGGCTCGTCTTCCAGGCCCCCCGGTCGGGCGAGATCCACGCCCTCAGTCGGCTCGTGGCCGATCTGGTGTAGCCAACGGTCCCCGGATAGCTTGGGTCGCCATGAGTCACGGTCCGCCCCTTCCCCGACGAACGCGAGGCGCCTCCACCATCGGGGTCCACGGGGGCGCGGAAGCGGCGGCGCGGGGCGACCCGGTGGTTCCGCCCATCGTCCAGAGCGCCACCTTCTTCGGGGGGGACGGACGCGGGGAGTTGCTGTACAGCCGGTACGGGAACAACCCGAACCAGGCGCTCCTGGCCCGCAAGATCGCGGAGCTCGAGGGGACCGAGGCGGCACTCCCTCTGGCGAGCGGCATGGCGGCGACGGCCATGAGCCTCCTGGCGCTCACCCGGGCCGGTGACCACATCGTGGCGTCGCGCCACCTCTACGGCGCCACGACCGAGCTGCTGGCCACCGAGCTGCCCCGGCGAGGGGTCGAGACGACCTTCGTCGACCCGGACGAGGGGCGCCAGTGGCGCTCGGCGCTCCGGGACCGGACCCGCGTGCTGGTGCTCGAGCTTCCCACCAACCCGACGCTCCGTGTCTTCGACCCGCGGCCCGTCGCGCGGTTGGCGGAGCAGCACGGAATCACCACGCTTCTGGACGCGACGTTCGCGTCCCCGGTCAATCTCCGCCCCAGGGCGCTCGGCGTGGACGTGATCGTCCACAGCGCGACCAAGTATCTGGGGGGGCACTCGGACCTCGTCGCCGGGGTGGTCGCGGGCTCGAGGGCCTTCGTCGACGAGGTCACCGGAACGATGAAGCTGTACGGCCCGTCCCTCGATCCCCACGCGGCGTGGCTCCTCGACCGCGGGCTCCGGACGCTCGAAGTCCGGGTCCGCCGCCAGAACGAGAATGCCCTCGGGCTCGCGCGCTGGTTGGAAGGAAGGCCCGGTGTGGAGAGAGTCCTCTACCCCGGACTCGAGAGTCACCCCGACCACCCCGTCGCCGCCGAGCTCATGGAGGGGTTCGGCGGCATGGTGTCGATCGTCCTGGAGGGCGGAGGGGACGCCGCGGACCGGTTCGTCGACCGACTCGAGCTGGCGCTCGTGGCCCCGAGCCTGGGCGGCGTGGAGACGCTCGTCTCGCAGCCCCGCTTCACGTCCCACGCCGACCTCTCTCCCGCTGCGAGGGCCGATCTCGGGATTCCGGACGGTTTCGTGAGGATCTCCGTGGGCGTGGAGAATCTGGACGACCTCGAAGCCGACTTCGAGCAGGCGCTCGGGGTCCGGCCCTGAGGAGCGGTCGGGGGGCCGGATGCGCAACGTCGTCCGCGGCCTGGTCGTCCTCGGTGCGCTGACGGCGGTCCTCGGGTCGCTCTGGCTCCACCGCGTCCGATCCGGCCCCGGGTCCCTGGAGGGAACGGTGGAGGTTCCCGGGCTCGGGACCTCGGTGACCGTCCTCCGCGACTCCCTCGGGATCCCCCATCTCTGGGCGGAGTCGCTCTCCGACCTGGCATTCGCCCAGGGGTTCGTCACCGCGCGTGACCGCCTGTGGCAGATGGAGCTCTTCCGTCGCGTGGCGTCGGGAAGGCTGAGCGAGCTCTTCGGGAGCGCCACGCTGGAGACCGACCGCTTCCTGCGGACCCTGGGCATGGCCGAGGCGGCGGCCCGTCAGGCGGAGACGCTGGACGCCCGGGAGCGAGACCTCCTGCGGGCCTACGCCGACGGGATCAACGCGGCCCTGGACCGGTGGAGGGGGCCGCTCCCGCCCGAGTTCGTCGTGCTGCGGGCCCGTCCGGGTCCCTGGAGCGTGGCCGACGTCATCGTCGTCGAGAAGGTCATGGCGTTCGACCTCTCCGAGTACCGCTCCGGTCTCGACTACCTCGGCGCGGTCCGAGCCCTGGGGCCGGAGAAGGCCCGGGAGGTGAAGCCGCGGTATCCCGCGTGGGCTCCCACGATCGTCGACGGCTGGCCGCCGGAGGAAGGGACCGGGGGAGGGGACGGCCAGGGGGAGGGTGGGGTCGGGGAGGGAAGGGAAGGGGACGCGCTCGCCGTGCCGGCGGTGTTCCGCCTCGCCCGGAGCGCGCTCCCCCCTTCCGGCGCCGCGGCCTTCCTCGAGGTTGCGTCCGCCGTGCGGGCGTCCAACGCCTGGGTGGTTGGACCCCGTCGCAGCCGCTCGGGCAAGCCCCTGCTGGCCAACGACATGCACCTCTCCCTCGACGCGCCCACCATCTGGTACCTGGTGGGACTCCATGGTCCGGGACTGGACGTCGTCGGCATGAGCCTCCCCGGGACGTTCGGCGTCGTGGCCGGCCACACGCCGGCGGTGGCGTGGGGCTTCACGAACGCCGTCGTCGACGACGCGGACTTCTTCGTGGAGCGCGTCGATCCGGCGGACTCGGCCCGGTACCTCGCGCCGGGGGGCAGCCTCCCCTTCTCGGTGCGCCATGAGGTGATCGCCGTGCGGGGCCGACGGTCCGATACCCTGATCGTGCGTGCGACCCGCCACGGTCCGGTCGTCACGCCGGTGGAGCCCGCCGCGGACGGACGGGTCCTCGCGCTCCGCTGGGCCGCCCACGACCCGTCGTCCAGCGCCCGGGCCATCCTGGGCCTCAACACCGCCCGCAGCGTCGCCGAGGTCCTCGACGCGCTCCGGGACTTCACGAACCCCCACCAGAACGTCGTCTTCGCGGACACGGCGGGCCGTTGGGGGTACTGGATGGCCGGTCGCGTCCCCCTCCGGCGCAGGGGCGGACCCCCCCTTCTTCCCGTCCCGGGCTGGACCGGTGAGCACGACTGGGTCGGCGACCTGCCGTTCGAGGAGCACCCCCACGTCCTCGAGCCGGACGAGGGCTTCGTGGTAACGGCGAACAACAGGCAGACCCGCGATCCGGTGGGGGCGCTCGTGACCGACGGCACGTGGCTCGACCCCTGGCGCGCGATCCGGATCCGCCGGCTCCTCGAAGCTCGGCCGGTCCACGACGCCGCGTCGCTCCACCGGATCCAGCTCGACGTCGGGAGCGCGTTCGTCACGCGCCACCTGTCGCGGGTGGCCGACGCCTTCCGGGCCGCGGACCGCCCGGCGCTGGCCGAACGTCTGGCCGAATGGGACGGGCTGGCGGACCTGGAAGGCGACGAGGCCACGCTCTTCCACGCCTGGTTCGAGGGCGTGCGGATGCGGTACCGGCACGACCTCTACGGGTCGGACGACGGCTTCCTGTCCCGGTCGGCGGTGAGCCGCGCCCTCGAGCGAGGCGGCGTGGCGCCGGCCCACCTGGCCGACGCGGCGGCGGACGCCGCCCGATACGCCGGCACGCCCTGGGGTGAGGCCAACCTCCTCCACCTCGAGCACCCACTCGCGTCCGTGCCCGTCGTGGGGGCGCTCTTCGGGTTCGGACACGACGACGTCTCCCGACCCGGGGGACCCTACTCCCCGAACGTCGCGTTGAGGGACGGGGTCGAGCCCCCGTTCCGCGGAAGAGCCGGAGTCAGCCAACGGCACGTGGTGGACATGGCGGACCCGGACGGCAGCGGTGGATTCGTCATCGCGGGAGGGCAGTCGGGGTGGCCCGCGAGCCCTCACGCATGGGATCAGCTCGACCGGTGGAGGGAGGGTGGACTCGTGCCCCTCCCCCTGGGGCGGGCCGCGGTGGAGGCCCGGACGGTGGAGCGATTCCGCCTCGCGCCGCCGGCCGGAGGCTGACGCCCGGACCGTCGCCGCCGGCAACATTTCCCCACCCGCGAGCGTACAACCCAGAGGTCGCGGCGCCGCCGGGAGACAGTGGTGTCCCATTCCCCCGGGCCTGGCCGGCCACGTCGGACGCGAACCCAGGAGGACCCGTCGTGCCCCTCAGAGCGCTCTGCACTCTGATCGCTCTCGTCACCCTCGCATGCCCCCGCGTCCTCTCCGCCCAGGTCGTGGAGGGCCACCTCCGGGACGACGCGGGCGAGGCGGTGGAAGGGGCTACGGTCCTGCTGCTGGACGAGGGGTTCCAGACCGTCACCGAGGCGGTCACCGACGCGTCCGGGGCGTTTCGCCTGGAGGCACCCGGTGAGGGTCGCTACGTCGTGGTGGCCCAGGTGGAGGGATTCGCGCACGAGACGTCCGAGCCCTTCGACCTCGTGGACGGCGTGCCCTTCGAGCTCGACGTCACCCTGTCCGGCCAGAGGGTGGGGGAAGCCAGGTTGGCGCCCACCGACACCCTCGAAGGGGCGGACCTGGTCGCACGAGCGGTAGCCGACGCGTGCCGCGGGGACTTTCTTCCCGCAATGCACGGGATCCTGTTCGGTGCCGTCGTGGACTCGGCGACCTCCGACCCGCTCCCGGGCGCCGAGGCCGTGCTCGAGTTCAGCGACCCGACCGGACTGGGGGCGGGAGGGGCGAAGCGCGTCCGTGCCGACGAGAACGGCATCTACCTCGTCTGTGACGCACCGGCGGGACGGGAGGTCTCCGTCCGGCCCGAAGCGCTGGGAATGAGGGGTCGGGAGACCACCGTCCGGCTGCGCTCGGGAACGATGAAGAAGCTGGACCTGCGCCTCGCCGTGAGCGATCCGAACTCCCCCGGGGCGATCTTCGGCCGGGTCTTCGAGCAGGAGAGCGGACGGCCCATCCCCGGTGCCGAGGTCAGGGTCCAGGACGCGGGCGTGGGGACGATCTCCAACGAGCGCGGGGTCTTCCGGATGCCCGAGGTCCCTCGCGGGCTCCAGGTGGTGACGGTCGACCATCCGGGTCACGGTCACCAGGAACAGGTCGTGCGCGTGCTCGGAGGCCAGGCGGCGGAGCTCGAAGTCCGCATGACCGTGCAGCCCATCGAGATGCCCCCGATGATGGTGCGCGTCCGCCCGCGGCGCTGGTTCTCCGACATGAGCGAGCTCGAGGACCGGATCGAGAACGGCTTCGGCTTCATCCTCACCGAGGAGGAGCTGGAGGACAAGGCTCCCCGGCACCTCGCGGACGCGCTCCGCAACGTCCCGGGCGTCCGGGTCCACCAGAGCGGCGGGACCGTCAGCGGGACCTACTCCATCGAAATCCGCAACTCCAGGACCATCGACGGACGTTCGTGTGGACCCATCGTCTGGGTCGACGGCCAGAAGATCGGACGCGACAGCGACGCGCTCACGTCGGTCTGGGGCCCGGACCTGTACGCGGTGGAGGTGTATCGGAGCCCGGCCGAGACGCCGGGTGAGTTCTCCGATCAGGACGCCAACTGCGGCGTGATCGTAGCCTGGACCAAGCGGGGGCGCTGACGCCTCCGATCGATGTCCGCCCCGGCGGACCATAGATACGCACGGCAGCTTCTCCACGGGGCCGTCGGGACCGCCCCTCCCGGTCGGGAGCGTCCAGGATGCGTTGCAGCCGCCGGGGGTCGCCCAGGACCCCCACGACCCTCGCCGTCGCAGTCGCGGTCCAGCTCGGTCTCGTCACCCCCCTCGCCTCCCAGACCGTCGTAGGACGACTCGTCCGTCCCTCCGGCTCGCCGGTCGCCGGGGTCAGAGTCTCGTTGCTCGACGCCGATCTGGCCCCGGTCGTGGACGCGGTCACCGACTCCACGGGCGTCTTCGTGCTTTCCGCCGGCGCCGCCGGCACCTACGTGGTGACGGTCCAGGGGGAGGGTCTCGCAGCCCGGCTCTCGAACCCCTTCGCCCTCGACGGGGACGGGTTCTACGAAGAGCGGATCGTGGTCGACGGGCTTCGCGGCGGCACGGCGGCGACGGCCACGCCGGACGGCCTCTCGATACGGCGGGACCACGTGCTGGCCGTCTGCGACGCGCGCCGCGTCTCGCGGGAGGCAGGATGGGGCGTCCTGATCGGGGCGGTCCGGGAGGCCCGGAGCGGTCGGACCGTGCCGGGCGCCAGGGTCGTGGTGGAGTGGTCAAACGGGGGATGGGACGGGAGAGGTCGACGCGAGTTCGCCGTCGGCGAGGAGGGTCTGTTCGTGCTCTGCGACGTCCCTCCCGGAAGAAGCGTGTGGTTGCGGGCCTCGGGTCCCGGCGGATCGAGCGATCCGGCGTCGGTCGTGGTGGAGCGGGGAAGCGTGCACGAGGTGGACCTCCGGCTCCCTCTCCCGGTCCCGGTCGCTCCGAACCCGACGGCGGAGGCGGGGAGCGTGCTGGGGAGGGTCAGCGACTACGCCACCGGTGAGCCCGTCGAGGCCGCCGAGGTCAGCCTGTCCGCCGTCGATGCGGAGGCCGTGACGGACGCCAACGGGCGCTTCGTGCTCGAGTCGGTCCCCGCCGGGAGCCGGGTCCTGTCGGTGCACCACGTGGCCTATCCGCGTCAGGAGATGATCCTGCCCGTGCAGGCCGGATCCGCCCACGACGTCGACATCCGAATGGTGCCGGAGGCCGTCCCGGTGGCGCCCCTGCGGGTCTCCATCCGATCGACCCGGTGGTTCCGCGACATGAAGGGATTCGTGGAGCGTGCGCGCATGGGCCGGGGCTACTTCTTTCCCCCGGAGGAGGTCCGGCGGCGCAGTCCGGGCTCCCTCCTCGATCTCGTCGGGACGGTCCCGGGCATGACGGTGCGTTCCGGACCCACCCTGGAGGATGTGCGGGTGGCGGTGAGGGGGCACCGGTGTG
>JASFUL010000066.1:0-16124 GCA_050050315.1 Gemmatimonadota bacterium | reverse complement strand
CTGCTCATCGCGTGCGCCAACGTGGCCAACCTGTTCATCGTCAGGGGCGAGCACCGTGCCCTGGACCTCGCCGTCCGTCGGGCGTTGGGTGCCTCCCGAAGGCTGCTGATCCGCGTCCAGATGGCCGAGGCCCTGGTCATCGCCGGCCTGGCGGGGATGCTGGCGGTCGTCCTCGCCTGGGCGAGCGTGCCCCTGTTCCTCGCGGTGGCCCCGGCGGACGTGCCCCGCCTGGACGACGTGGCCATCGGCGGGTCCACGCTTCTCTTCGCACTGGGTACCGCCGCGTTCGCGGCGTTGACGTGCGGCCTCGGCCCTGCCGTGCGGGCGTCCGCTCCCGGGCCGCTCCGGCTGCGGCGGGGCACGCGGGGCTCCACCCGCCGTGGCCACTGGACGCGGGACGCTCTGGTGGTCGGCCAGACGGCGCTGGCTCTGGTGCTCCTCATCGGGTCCGGGCTCCTCGTCCGGAGCTTCGCGGCTCTCCGATCCGTCGACCCGGGCTACGAGACCGAGGACATCTTCACCTTTCAGATCGCGCCGGAGGCCGAGGACCTGGTGGACGGCCCCTCCTTCGCTCGCTTCCACCTGGACTTCATGGACCGCGTCGCGGCCTTGCCGGGGGTCGAGTCGGTGGGTGTCGTGGAGCACGTGCCCCTGAACGAGGGTGTCTCCAGCGCCCGCTTCCTCACCGAGGCCACCACCGCGGACCCGGAGGGTGGAGCGCTCGTCTACTTCAACTTCGCCGGCGGAGACTTCTTCGCGACCATGGACATCGGCGTGCTCCAGGGACGCGCCTTCGTCCGCTCCGATCACGTGTCGGAACACGGCAACGTCCTCGTGAGCCGCTCGGCGGCGGAGCTGCTCTGGCCGGGAGAGGAGGCCGTGGGGCAGCGGGTGCGTCGGCGAGACTGGGAGGAGTGGGAGACCGTGGTCGGCGTCGTCGAGGACGTCCTCCAGTACGGATTCCGGGACGAGCCCCAGCCGATGATCTACTTCCCGCTTGTGGGACCGACCCCCGACCGGTACGCCATCTCGTCCCCGGCGTACGTGGTGAAGACCGCGCAGGCGGAGGCGCTCGCCCCCGTCATCCGGGGCATGGTCCGCGAGGTCGCGCCCGGAGCTCCCATGTACCGGACCTTCACCATGGCCGAGCTGGCGGCCGACTCCATGGTGCGTCTCTCCTTCACGACGCTCACCCTGGGGGTGGCCTCGGTCCTCGCCCTGATCCTCGGCGCGATCGGTCTGTTCGGCGTACTGTCGTACGTCGTCGCGCAGCGGACCCGGGAGATCGGCCTGCGCATGGCCCTGGGCGCCGAAGCGGGCCGGGTGCGGAGGATGGTCGTGGGCCAGGGGGCCCGGGTCGTCGTCCTGGGCGCCCTGATCGGAATCGGTGGCGCGCTGGCCAGCACGCGCCTTCTGGGCCGCCTCCTCTTCGGGGTCTCGGCCTTGGACACGGGTACGTTCGTGGGCATGACGGGGGCCATGCTGATGGTGGGGCTCCTGGCCAGCTACCTGCCCGCCCGTCGAGCTTCGAGCGTGGATCCCATCGTCTCGCTGCGCTCGGAGTGACGGTCTCGACACCGGGTCCTGACGCCGGGCGGTGGCCGGACCCAGCCCGCGGGACCCGGGCAAGGGCCTGGGTCGTCAGCCGGGTTGACAAATATATTTTTACGTAAAATCTTCGCTCATGTCACAACCTGGCGCGCTCCGGCCACTCGAGCCCGTCGAGGAGCTGGGCAGGGCCGAGCTCCTCCTCCATCCGCTGCGGCAGCGCATCCTCTCCGAGGCACGGGAGGCGTCCACCGCGGCCGAGATCGCCCGACGCATCGGCCTCCCGCCGCAGAAGGTGAACTACCACGTGCGCACGCTGGCGGACGCGGGCTTCCTGCGGCCCGCGGGCGAGGGCCGCAAGCGCAACCTGATCGAGAAGCGCTACCGGGCGAGCGCGCGGTCGTACGTCCTCCTTCCCCGCGTCCTGGGGGAGATGGGCGCGAGCCAGCTGGACGACGCCGATCGCTTCGGCGCCACCTACCTCATGCACCTCAGCGCCGTCCTCCAGGAGGAGCTCGCGGCCTGGCTCGACTCGGACCAGGGAGGTCGGAGGCGCATGCCCACGCTGTCCCTCGAGTCCGAGCTCCGCTTCGACTCGGCCGGACAGCGGGCAGCCTTCGCCGACGCGCTGAAGCGGGCGGTGACCGACGTCATCGGACGGCACTCGGCTCCCGCCCGCGACGAGGAGGGACGTCCCCGGCCCGGGCGGCCGTACCGACTGGTGGTCGGATGCTACCCGTTGCCCGACCGGGACGACCCGCGTCCCGGCCCGACCGCGGCCGAACCAGTGGAGGAGCGACGATGAGCGAAGCGGAGGACTTCGAGCACATGGGACGGGTGATCCGCGACGAGATGCGGATCGAGGCGCCACCGGACGTCGTCTACCGGGCCTGGTCCGATCCGGAGACGGTGACGGCCTGGTTCGTCGGCCGTATGGAGGGACGGATGGAGGCGGGCGAGACCGTCACCTGGCACTGGGCCGACGAGGACCCCGGGATGTCCCAGCGGGTCGTCGTGGCGGAGCCGCCCCACCGTCTGGTCACGCGCATGGATCTGCCGCAGGGGGCCTCCTACCTCGAGGTGACGATCGAGCAGGACGGGGGGCATTCGATCCTCCGCCTCGTCCAGTCGGGTTTCGGCGAGGGCCCGGAGTGGGACGACGAGTTCGAGAGCATGCTGTCCGGGTGGATGGTCGCCCTGGCGATCCTGAAGTTCTTCGTCAAGCGGTACCTCGGAAGGACGCGGCGGGAGATCGTCGTCCTGGGGGACGCCTCCTTCGAACGGGAGGAGATCCTCGCGCTCCAGCGTACCGAGGGCGGGCTGTCTCGCTGGCTGACCCGCTCGGGGGCGCCGGGAAGGACGGTCGGCGAGCCCGTACGACTCGTGCTCGAGAACGGGGCGGTCCTCACCGGAACCGTCCTCCGGCACACCTCGCAGGAGACGTTGTGGAGCTGGGACGAGATCGACGGCGTGGTGGAGATCAAGGCGTTCAGGGGAGCGCGGTGGGGAAGCAAGGTGGGCCTGCGCGTCAGCTCGTGGATGGAGGACGCGGCCGAGCTGGCGGATCTCGAGGGTTGGCTGACGTCCGTGGTCGGGAAGCTCACGGACGTGTTGACCGAGGGGATCCCCTAGCGCGTCCTGATTCGGAGTTGACGCGACAGAAGGTCGTCGACCCCCCGAGGGCACGAACCGGTAGGGATCTTCTCGAGGACGAGGACCAGCCGGCGACCCTCGAAGGCATCGGGGGCGGAACGAGATCCCCTTCGTCGCTCCGAGGGGTGGGCTGACGTGCTGCTTTCCCTCGCTCCGAAGGGAAAGTCCTACCGTGCGGCCGGGACGCGCTGGACCGTCGCGATCAGAGTACCTGCTCGTAGCAGGCTGCGCCGCCCCGCCGGGGCCGCAGCCACGTCGGAAGCCCGAGGGGCGAACACCTCGACGTTGGGCGTTGGACCCGGGGCCGCACTCCCGCCCCAGGGTCATCGGGGCCAGCGAGATGTACTCAGCCTAGCGGGCGTTCCTCCGAGCGCGCGGGCCTCCAGGGCGGCGTGCTTCCGCGACAGCGCCCGGTACACCTCTCCGGCACCGCTCCGCGGCTCGATCGCACCCTCGCGGGGGCCCACCACGAATCCCTTCAGCACCTCGGCCCACCCCGCCTCCCCTCCCCTGGAGCGAAGGGAATCCTTCCGACCCGGGGCACCTCCACGGGGAGGTCCCGGGTCCCCGGGACCCACCGCCGACAGGTCGGCGTGGGCCGCCCGCAGCGCCGCGCCCAGACACGCCGCGTTCCGCACGTCGACCACGTGGACCGGCGCCTCGAACACGTCCGCCATCACCTGGAGCAGCTCCCGGTTCCGCGCCGCGCCGCCGGTGGCGTGGATCCTGACCACGTCGGGCGCGGCCCACGACGAGTGACGTCTCATGGCCACCATCTGACCCTCGACGCAGGCGCGCACCCAAGCCGGCCCGTCCTCGTCGTCGAGACCCTCCGTGAGCGGCACGGGCCGGGCCACGGGCGGCGTGATCTCGGCCTCGAACCAGGGGATCATGAGGGCACCCCGATTGCCCGGTGGCGTGGCCCGCAGGGCGGAGGAAAAGCCCGCCCAGTCCAGGCCGAAGCGGTCCTTGACCCGCTCCCGTGCCAGCGACCCGTTGCGGAAGCAGACGAGGCTCATGAAGCCCCCCGTCGGGGCCCCGAAGACGTGGGCGGTGCCGGCGGGGTCCACCGACGGCTCGGTCATGATCGTGAAGACCGTGTCGCTGGTCCCGAGGGAGATCGCCGTCGTCCCCGTCCCCACGACGCCCAGCCCGATCAGGCTCGACGGGTTGTCGCCCGTCCACGCCACGACCCGGCAGCGGGGAAGACCGTGTCGCCCGGCCCAGTAGGGATGAAGGCGTCCGACCACCGTGTCGGACGGGACCGGGCGGGGCAGCTTCGCCCGGAGCCCCGGGGCCGTCGCGAGGAGCGCGGGCTCCCACCAGTCGCCGGTGTGGAGATCCAGGAGGTTCATCCCGGCCCCGTCGCCCCGGTCGACCGGGGCGTGGCTCCCCAGCAGGAGCGTCGCGAGGTAGGAGCTCACGAGATGGACGCGGTCGGTCTCGGCCCACGCGGCCGGGCGGGTCTCCCGGAGCTTCCGGATCTGGGGCCCGGTGAAGCGCTCGAACGCCCTGGACCCCGTGTGACGGGCCAGGACCTCCGGGCCGCCCACGGCCTCCGTGATGGCCGCGCACCAGGGTCCCGTGCTCGCGTCCATCCAGACCGGCGAGCGCTCCACCGCGAATGCGCCCTCGAGCTGCCCCGCCAACGGACGCGAGGGGTCCAGCGACGCGAGGCGGGCATCGGCGCCGGCGCGAAGGTACACCGACCCGTGCTGCTGCGCGGATCCGGAGACGGCCGCCACCCGCCCGACGTCCGGCCCCAGGGCCTCGGCCGCCCGCCCGAGCATCGTGTCGAGGGCGTCGGCCCACATCAGGGGAGACGACGTCACGACGAGGGGATCCTCCTCCCGGTACACGCCGTGGCGGGTCCCGTACCGGGGAAACGCCTCGTCGAAGGGCAGGGAGTGCTCGAAGAGCACGCGCCGCTCCAGCCCCTCGATCTCCACCGCCAGGGCGTTCAGGCTCTGGGTGCCGCAGTCGAGGCCGAGGTAGATCGGCATCGGACGCTCCCGCCGCCGCTCAGGAAAGGATGATCTCCGCCGCGTGCACCGACGCCGGGGGCAGCTCGAGGGTCAGCGTCGACCCCGACGCCTCGAGGGAGCGTCGCACGGGACGCACCTCCTCGGGGCGCTCGAAGGTGTTGTGGGCGCGGACGTCCTCGTGCGTCAGCGTGGTCAGCCGGGCCGAACGCGCCGACGCCCCGCGGAGGGCGACCTGGACGGAGCACGGCTCGGTCGGGTGGCGGTTCGTGAGCGTCAGGTGGAGCGACCGGTCCCGGAGGGAGGAAGAAGCGTCGAGGGTCCGGAGCGTCCGCGGGTTCCCATCCCGGTCGGACCACGATGCCGACGGCGCGGAGACGACGGTGCGGAGGGAGGTGGCCCCCTGGTGGGGCGCGTACATCTCGAAGACGTGGAACGTCGGCGTCAGCAGGAAGCGGTCTCCCGCCGCCAGGAAGAGCGACTGGATGCAGTTCACGAGCTGGGCGATGTTCGCCATGGCCACCTTGTCGGCGTGGCGGTTGAACGTGTCCAGGGTGAGACCGGCCACCAGCGCGTCGCGCACCGTGGACTGCTGGCCGAACAGGTCGGTGGGACGGACGTTCGTGGTCATCGAGTGCCACGCGCCCCACTCGTCGACGACGAGCTTCACCCGGTGCTCCCGGTCGATCTCGCCCATCACCCCCCAGTGGTTGGTGATGAGGCCCTCCATGCGGTCGGCGCTCGCGAGCAGCTCGTACCACGCCAGGTCGTCGAAGTCCACGGCCTCGCCGTCGGGGCTGGAGCAGTAGTGGTGGAGGGCCCATCCCCAGAGGCGGCGCAGGTCGTTGCGCTCCGCCATCATCTCGAAGAAGCGGCGGGTCCAGTCCCGGTCGTTCCCGCTGGGACCGGCCGCGACGAACCGGAGACCCACGCCGTAGTCCGGGACGGACCAGGTGGCGAAGCGCCGGAACTCGCTCGCGTACTCTTCCGGGGTGAAGTTGCCGCCGCATCCCCAGGACTCGTTCCCGATGCCCCAGTAGCGCACGTCGTACGGCTCCGGCGCGCCGCCGGCCTCCCGGGCCTCCGCCAGGGTCGTGCTGCCACGGGGAGAGTTGCAGTACTCGACCCACTCGAAGAACGCCGCCGCGGGTAGGGTTCGGACGTTGGCCGCGAGGTACGACTCCGCGCCGACGAGCTGGCAGAAGCGCATGAACTCCTGCGTGCCGAAGCGGTTGGGCTCGAAGCGCGCCGGGACGTTGCCCAACTCCCGGAGGGCGCGGTCGTCGGCCCAGAAGTTCGTCCGCCGGGGCCGGTCGCCGACGGGGCCGACTCCGTCCCGCCAGTCGTAGGCGTCGGCGAAGCACCCGCCGGGCCAGCGGATCACCCCCGGCCGAATCCTCCGGAGGGCCTCGACCAGGGACCGGCGGACGCCACCGAGGTTCTCGATCGACGAGTCTTCGCCGACCCACACGCCGTCGTACACGACGCCCCCCAGGTGCTCGACGAAGTGACCGTAGATCTCGGGGGCGATCGTCCCGACGGGCTCCCCGGTCAGGACGTCGACGCGGGCGTCCGCGAGCCGCGCGGCGGAGACCGCTCCCGAGCCCCACCCTCCCAAGGGGGGCCAGCCCGGGACCGCCAGCGCCCCCGCGGCGGCGGCCGAGGTGGCGAGGAACTCGCGCCGGCTGCATCCGACCTTCATGTGGGCACCTCCGTTCTCGACGGGACGTCCTCGGGATCCGCTCAGACCCGGGGACGAGCGCTACCGGGCCTCCACCAGACTCGCGAAGGCGGCGAGGGCCAGGTCCGCGAGGGAGTCCACCACCACGTCGGCCGCCCGTACGCCCTCGCCGCCGACGCCGATGCACGCCATCCCGGCGCGGCGCGCCCCCTCGACGCCGGCCCCGGCGTCCTCCACCACGACGCACCGCCCGGGCGGCACATCCAGCCGCTCGGCGGCCCGCAGGAAGAGCTCCGGGTCGGGCTTGCCCCGGCGCACGTCCTCCGCACCCAGGTGCTCGTCCACGAGCCCCCGGAAGCCCAGCGCGTCGAGGACGACCTCGATGTTCGCCCGGGGCGCCGACGAGGTGATGGCCTGGCGCCACCCGGCGGAGCGGAGCGCCCGGACGCACGCCTCGGCACCCGGGAGGGGTTCCACGCCCTCCTTCCGCACCCGCTCGCGGTAGGCTTCCTCCTTCGCCTCCCCGACCCGGGCGATCCGCTCCGGCCCCGCGTCGGGTCCCATCCAGCGCTCGAGGATCTCGGCGTTGCGCCAGCCGAAGGTGGCGAGGAACTGCCCGTGGGTGACGGACACGCCCTCCCTGGCCAGAACCTCCCGCCAGGCGAGCCAGTGGGCCTCGCCCGAGTCCACCAGCGTACCGTCCATGTCCCAGAGGGCCGCCCCGGGCGGCTCAGGGCTGGCCATAGTAGGCGCCGTCCCCGTGCTTGCGCTCGAAGTGGCGGTCCACGAGGTACCCCGGAGGCCGGGGCGCCTCGGGCGCCATCGCCCGCACCCTGCACTCCATGCGCGCGAGCATCTCGAGGACTCCGGCTCGCTCCACGGCCTGACGGGCGTCGTCCCCCCACGTGAACGGCCCGTGGTGCGCCACCAGCACCGCCGCCACCTCGTCCGGCGGGAGGGACAGCGCCGCGAAGGTCTCCACGATCACGAGGCCCGTGTTCCGCTCGTAGGGTCCCTCCACCTCTTCCCGCGTGAGGGGACGGGTGACCGGCACGTCGCCCCGGAAGTGGTCGGCGTGGGTCGTGCCCATGCACCTGAGAGGGAGGCTCGCCTGGGCGAGCGCCGTGGCGTGCTCGGAGTGGGTATGCGCGACGCCGCCGCAGGGAAACGCGCGGTAGAGCTCGAGGTGCGTCGGCGTGTCCGACGAGGGGCGGAGGTCGCCCTCGATCACGCGACCCGTCTCGAGCGACACCGGCACCATGTGCTCGGGGGTCAACTCGTCGTAGGGGACGCCGCTCGCCTTGATGGCGAAGAGCCCTTCGGCCCGATCCGCCCCGGACGCGTTTCCGAAGGTCCCCGTCACGAGGCCGCTCCGCACGAGCTCGAGGTTCGCCTCGAGGACCCGTTCCCGCAGCTCCCGGGCGATCATCCTCCTCCCCCTTCGACAGGCGGCGGCATCATGCCCCCTCCCCCGTGGAGACCCTCTCCCGGAGCGCGAGCAGACGCTTCATGAGGGAGCCGGGATCGGCCCGGGCTCCGGTCACCCCGCCGAAGGCGTCGTGGAGCTCGCGGTACATCCTGTAGAGCTCGTCGTAGACGGCGGTGGCCGCCGGATCCGGGGCGAAGCGCTCGTCCTTGAGTCGGGTCATCGCGCGCTGCGCGTCCGCGAAGGAGGCGTATCCCCCCGCCCGGGCCCCCGCCGCCACCGCCGCCGAGATCGCGGCGCCGAGGGCGGGGGTCTGGTCCGACCCGGCCACGAGCATGGGGCGCCCGAGGACGTCGGCGTAGATCTGCAGGAAGAGCTCGTTCCTGGCGGCGATCCCCCCGCAGCAGACGACGCGCTCGACCGGGACGCCGTACTCCACCAGGCGCTCCACGATGGCCCGGGCGCCGAAAGCGGTGGCCTCGATGAGAGCCCGGTACACGTCCGACCGCCCGGTGTGGAGGGTCTGCCCGAGGATCAGCCCGGAGAGGCGCGGATCGACCAGGATCGTACGGTTCCCGTTGTTCCAGTCCAGGGCCAGCAGCCCCGACGCCCCCGGCCGCAGCCGGGCCGCCTCCTCGGAGAGGGCGGCGTGCAGGCCGGCGTCTCCCCGACACACCCCGTCCACCCACCAGTGCAGGAGGTCGCCGACGGCCGACTGCCCGGCCTCGATACCGAAGAAGCCGTCCATCACCGAGCCGTCCACGATGCCGCAGATGCCCGGGATGTCGCCCGGCGGCCGATCGCCGGGGGCCACGGCGATGTCGCACGTTGACGTGCCGATGATCTTCACCAGCGTCCCGGGTTCGACCCCGGCCCCCACCGCCCCGTAGTGGGCGTCGAAGCCCCCCATGGCGACGGGGATGCCCTCGGATAGGCCCAGCGTTCCGGCCCACTCCGCGGAGAGCCCGCCCGCTGGCCGATCGGGCGGATGCGCCTCGTCGTAGAGCCGGTCCCGGAGGTCCGCGAGCCGGGGGTCGAGGCGCGCCAGGAAGGCCCGGGACGGCAACCCTCCCCAGGCGTCCGAGTACATCGCCTTGTGCCCCGCGGCGCACACGCACCGCACGACGTCGTCCGCCGAGCCCACGCCGGTGAGCACGGCCGGCACGAAGTCGGCGAGCTCCACCCAGCTGGCCGCCGCGTCGAAGACGTCGGGCGCCACCTTCAGGCACCGCCAGATCTTGGACCAGAACCACTCCGACGAGTAGGTGCCGCCGATGGGGGCCAGGTACTCGGGAGCGTGCTCCGACGCCGCCCTCGTGATGGCCTCGGCCTCCTCCGCGGCCGTGTGGTCCTTCCACAGCCACGCCTGGGCCGCGGGGTCGCTCTCCCACGCCGGGTCCCCGGCCAGGGGACGGGCACGGGCGTCCACCGGGATGGGCGTCGAGCCGGTCGTATCGGCGCCCACGCCGACGACCCGGTCCCGCCGGAAGCCGTCGACCGACTCCGCCTCTTCCAGCGCGCCCCTCACCGCCACGCGCAGTCCCTCCACGTAGTCCAGGGGGTTCTGGCGGGCCAGATGGGGCTCGCGAACGTCGGTGATCACGCCGTGCTCGCCGGACGGATAGGCGAAGACCCGGGTGCCCACGGTCCGGCCGTTCGCGCAGTCGAAGACCGCGGCCCGGACCGAACCGGTCCCGAAGTCGAGGCCGAGCACGTAGGGGCTCATGGACGCCTCCCGTTCGGGAAGGCCCGACGCCGCTCCGTCATCCCAGCAGGATGGGGCTCACCAGGTCCAGGACGTCGGGTCCGGTTCCGGTCCTCCGGGCCTCCGCCAGCTCGTCGCGCCGGGCGTACAGCCGCACGGCCTTCAGCGCCACGTTGGCGAAGTTCACCATGCTGCGCTCCATGGCCCGGGTCGGGTCCGACCGGTAGGTGAACTGGTCCTGGCTGTAGAATCCCCGGTAGTCGCGCTCGAAGGTCGTGTACAGGTATTCCACCGCCTCGGGAATCGAGACCGTGCCGAAGATCAGGTCCTGGTCGTTCCGGCCCTGGCGCGCGTCGTTCACGTCGAACTTGTGGATGGGCACGCCGGCGAAGGCGGCCAGGTCGCACGCCGTCGACGCCGTCGTGGCCTCCATCTTCTGGTGGCCGTAGTCGATGGTGAGACCACAGTTGTCGCTCCCGCAGCGCCGGTTGACCTCCCGGGCCACGAGGATGGCCGAGCCGGCGGTGGGGACGATCATGTAGAGCTCCCGCGGCTCGTACGGCTTGGGCTCGATCGCCAGGCGAATGCCGCGCTCCAGACACGCCCGGTTGGCCACCTCGAGGGCCTCGGTGAACCATCCGAGGGACTCGAGATAGTCGATCTGGAAGTGGTAGTCGGCGCCGTCGGAGCCGGGCCACACGCTGAGGATCCCGATGCCCAGCGCCTCGCACAGCTCCACGCCCTTCAGGATCTCGTCCAGGGCCTGCCGCCGGAGCGCCGGGTCGGGGTTGCACGCCCCTCCCAGCCTGAAGCGCGGGTTGGTCCACGTGTTGATGTTGCACGCGGTGACCTGCATGCCCAGCTCGGGCAGGTAGCCGTCCCGGGCGCGGTCGACCTCCGACCAGTCGATCTCCCCGTTGAGGCCGTTCTCGAAGACGATCTGGTGAATCTCGATGGCGTCGATACCCGCCGCCTTCGTCCGCCGGCACTGGGACTGGAAGTCGCTTCCGAAGGAGGGGTCGTCCGAGTGGTACCCCACGGGTGCGAAGCGGTCGAAGAAGTCCCCCGCCGACCAGTGGCCGACGCTCATGCGGATGTCGAGGGCCTTCATGAACTCGGCGGCGGCCTTCCGTCCCAGCGGGGCTTCGAGGGTCGCGGCGTGATCGAGCTGGTCCTGGGTGAAGCGAGCCATGGTCTGCTATCCGCGGAAGTACAGGTATGCGATGGCGATCATCACCAGCACGACGGCCGATCCGTACACGTCCCTGCTGTCCCAGCTCGCCCGGGTCCGGGTGCGGTCGTCGTGGGTGGCCGTGGCGTACGTCAGCCCCGAGATCCGCTGGTAGGCCGGCTCGGCGGTCGCGTAGCTCACGCCGATCATCACGGCCACGGACACGAGGAAGATCAGGAGGCTGTAGTACTGGAAGTAGACGTTGTTCACGATCCAGAGGAAAGAGCCTTCGGCGTAGCCGCTTTCGAATCCCGCGAGGCCGAGGGCGACCGGCGTGTCCACCGCCAGCCGGAAGACGCCGAGGGCGAAGCCGACCAGCAACGCCGCCAGGCATCCCCGGGCGTTCAGGCGCTTCATGAAGACGCCGAGGAAGAAGACCGTGAAGATGGGCGGCGCCAGGTAGCTCTGGACCCCCTGCAGGTACTCGTAGAGCCCCCGGGCCCCCTGGATCACCGGGATCCACGCCAGCCCGATCAGGACCATCACGGCCGTCGCCACCCGCCCGATCCACACGAGCTGGTGCTGCGTGGCGCCCGGCCTCCACTTCTGGTAGAGGTCCATGGTGAAGAGGGTCGACGAAGCGTTGAACACCCCGGCGAGGGAGCTCATCAGCGCCGCCAGGAGGCCCGCCACCACCAGACCCCGGACGCCCACGGGAAGCACGCTCATGACGAGCATGGGAAACGCGCCCTGGGCCGCCACCGGGACGACGCTTCCGTCGGCCTCGACCATCGGCGCGAGGGTCGCGTACTCGCCCGTGCGCGCCAGCGCGAGCGCGATCATCCCCGGAATGATGAAGATGAACACGGGGAGCAGCTTCAGCATGCCCGCGAAGATGCTCCCCCGCCGGGCCTGCGTCTCGTTCCGGGCGCCCAGGGCCCGCTGCACGATGTACTGGTCCGTGCACCAGTACCAGAGCCCGATGATGGGCGCGCAGAAGAGCATCCCGAGCCACGGGTAGTTGCCGTTGAAGTACCACGCGATCCGGTTCGACTCCATGACGGGCGCCCAGGTCCCGTCCATGCCCTCGGGAATCAGCGGCTTCCAGAGGTTGAAGAGGTCCGGGTCGAGGGCCGCCCTGAACCCTCCCCATCCTCCCAGTTCCCGCAGCCCGAACCAGGTGAGGAGCGCCGAGCCCAGCACGAGGATCAGCGTCTGCAGGGCCTCGGTGTAGGCCACGGCGCGCATGCCCCCCGCCACCGTGTAGACGCCGGTCATGAGGATCACGACCACCGAGCCGACCCAGAAGCTGTTCAGCGCGAGCCCGCCCAGCGTCAGATTCACGTCGGGCAGGAGGGTCGCGAAGACGATCCCCCCGGCGAAGATCCCCACCGCGATCTTCGTGAGGACGTAGCCCACGAGGGAGATGAGGGAGAGCACCCACCGGGCCGCGGGGCTGAAGCGCTTCTCGAGGAACTCGGGCATCGTGTAGACGCGCGAGCGCATGAAGAAGGGCACGAAGACCCACCCGAGGACGAGCAGGCACCACGCGTGGAGCTCGTAGTGCGCCAGCGCCACCCCGTCGGTGGCCCCGGAGCCCGCCAGGCCCACGAGGTGCTCCGAGCCGATGTTCGACGCGAAGATCGACGCGCCGACGATGAACCAGCCGAGGTTGCGGTCGGCCAGGAAGTAGTCGTCCGGGGTGTCCTGGCGCCTTCGCCAGACCCAGAACGCCAGGCCGAGGACCGCGCCCAGGTAGACGAGGATGACCGCCCAGTCGAGACCGGCCATCAGTCGTCTCCCCCCCGCTCGGGGGTGACGCCGAAGCGCAGCACGGTGCGGGTCCCGTACTCCTCACCGGGTCGCACGACGGTGGCGGGGAATCCGGGCTGGTTGGGCGAGTCGGGGAAGTGCTGGGTCTCCAGGCAGAAGCCGCCCCGGAGCTCGTACGGGGCGCCTCCCTTCCCCACCAGCGATCCGTCCAGGAAGTTGCCGGAGTAGAACTGGAGCCCCGGCTCCAGGGTCCAGATCTCCAGCGTGCGGCCCCGGGTCGGCTCCGTCACCCGCGCGGCGAGCTCCAGCCCCTCCCCTTCCCTGTCGAGCACGAAGTTGTGGTCGTAGCCCGGCCCCCGGCGGATCTGCGGGTCGTCCGCGTCGATCCGCTCGCCGATCGCGTGGGGCTCCCGGAAGTCGAAGGGCGTTCCCTCCACGGGGGCGATCTCGCCGGTGGGGATGAGCGTCGAATCCACCGGCGTGTAGTGGCTGGCCCGGATGGTGAGGTCGTGGGCCAGGACGTCGCCGCTCCCCTCCCCCGCCAGGTTGAAGTAGCTGTGCTGGGTCAGGTTGACCGGCGTGGGCCGGTCGGTGGTGGCGTGGTAGTCGAAGATCAGCTCGTCCCGGTCGGTGAGGGTGTAGGTCACCCGCACCGTCAGATTGCCGGGGTACTCCTCCTCGCCGTCCGGGCTGGTCCGGCTGAAGACCACGCCGGCGGCGGTGTCGCTCTGAAACGGCTCGGCGTCCCAGAGGACCTTGTCGAAGCCGACCTCGCCCCCGTGGAGGTGGTTCGGCCCGTCGTTGGTGGCCAGCGTGTAGGTCTTCCCGTCCAGCTCGAAGCGGCCCCGAGCGATCCGGTTCCCGTAGCGTCCGATGATGGCGCCGAAGTAGGGCGTGCCGGCGAGGTAGGGTTCGAGGGAATCGAAGCCGAGCACGATGTCGTCGAGCCGGCCCTCCCGGTCGGGCGTCAGGAGGTGGGTGATGATCCCGCCCCAGCTGATGGCCCGCACTTCGACCCCGTTCCGGTTGCGCATCGTGAACGTCTCGACGGGCCGTCCGTCGGGCAGCGTGCCGAAGTCGCTTCGCTCGACGCTCGCTCCCACGCCGGTGGCGGCGGGCTCGCTGCTCCCTGGCGGCATGTCGCCTCCTCCTTCGGCAGAGCATCCGGCGAGGCCCAGAAGGGCGGCCATCGCCGCTGCGGTGCACCATCCGGAGGCTCCCCCCGGGGTGGCGGATCGGGGAGCGCGGACGGAGTTCATGCGGGCCACGAGTGCTCCTCCTCCGGGCAGTTCCGGGAACCGGTCCGGGTCCGGCGCGAGGACACGATACAACCCGCGACCCGGCGGCGCGACCGGTCGCCGGCGGGTGCGCGGCGGGCACGCCGTGGCTTATTCTCCTCCACGGTCACCAAGGGCCGTCGCACCGAGAACCGGAGTCCCCGATGACGCTCTCCCGACGCACCCTGATGAAGCTGGGCCTGGGAGCGGGCGCCGCCTCGCTTCTGCCCCGACCGGCCCTCGCCGCGGAGAGCGGCACGTCCGCCCCACCCGTCGCCCGGGAAGACCGGATCGCGGCACGCCCCCTTCCCCTCTCCGCCGTACGGATCACCGGCGGGCCCCTTCGCCACGCCCAGGAGCTCGACGCGGCGTACCTCCTCGAGCTCGAGCCCGACCGCATGCTGGCGTACTACCGGGAGCTCGCGGGGCTGCCCCGGAAGGGCGAGCCGTACGGCGGCTGGGACGGCCCGGGCCGGAACCTCACGGGTCACGTGGCGGGCCACTACCTCTCCGCCGTCAGCCTCATGCACGCCGCCACCGGCGACGCGCGGTTCCGGGAGCGGGCCGACTACCTGGTCGACGAGCTCGAGCTCGTCCAGCGTCGACACGGAGACGGGTTCTGCGGCGCCCTCCAGGGGGTGCGGGACGCCTTCGCCCGGCTCTCGCGGGGCGAGATCGAGTCGGCGGCCTTCGACCTCAACGGGGAGTGGTCACCCTGGTACACCCTGCACAAGACCTTCGCCGGCCTGCGCGACGCCTGGCGCTTCGTGGGCAACCGGAAGGCGCTGGACGTCGAGACGCGCTTCGCCGCGTGGGCCGAGGGCGTGGTGGCGCCCCTGGACGCGGCCCAGATCCAGCGCATGCTCAACACCGAGTTCGGCGGCATGAACGAAGTGATGGTCGACCTGTGGCAGGACACCGACGACGAGCGCTGGCTCCGGCTGGCGGACCGCTTCGAGCACACCGAGTTCCTCGAGCCGCTCCGCCGCCACCAGGACGACCTGGGGGGCAAGCACGGCAACACGCAGATCCCCAAGATCATCGGATCGGCCGACCGCTACGCCCTGACCGGCGATCCGGGCGACCTGCTGGCCGCCGCCTTCTTCTTCGACCAGGTCGCCCGCTGCCACAGCTTCTCGACCGGGGGCCACGGGACCGACGAGTACTTCGGGCCTCCCTGCCGCCTGGCCGACCGCATCGACGGCCGCACCGCCGAGACGTGCAACGTCTACAACATGATCAAGCTGGCCCGCCGCCTCTTCCAGTTCACGCCCGACCCCGCGTACGCCGACTTCCACGAGCGCGCCCTCTTCAACCACATCCTCGGGTCCATCGACCCCGACGACGGGAGCACCTGCTACATGGTGCCCGTCGGCCGCGGCGTGACCCGGGAGTACCAGGACATGCAGCGCTCCTTCACCTGCTGCGTGGGGACGGGGATGGAGAGCCACGCGCTCCACGGCGACGGCCTCTACTACGAGGCGGGTGACCGGCTCTGGGTGAACCTGTACGCGCCCTCCACGGCCGAATGGCGGAGCGCCGCGGTCGGGCTGACCATGGAGACGGGCTTCCCCATGGGTGAATCCGCCAGGCTGACCTTCACCGCCGCCGAGCCCCGCGACTTCGCCCTTGCCCTGCGGCGGCCGCACTGGGCCGACGGCTTCGCGGTGCGGGTGAACGGGACCCCCGTCGAGCTACGGCAGGCCCAGGCGGGCGGCGACCCGGTGTGGAGCCGGGGCAGCCACCTGTACGCGTGGGACTTCCGGGCCAGCGAGTACGTGGAGATCGAGCGGACGTGGCGGACCGGCGACGTGGTCGAGATCGACCTGCCCAAGTCGCTGCGCGTGGAGGGGCTCCCGGACGACGCGAGCCGCGCCTCGGTGATGTGGGGCCCGCTGGTCCTGGCCG
>JASFUL010000065.1:0-16132 GCA_050050315.1 Gemmatimonadota bacterium | reverse complement strand
GCTCGGGCCGAGGGGAGCCAGCACGCGACGAGGGAGACCGCGACCACGAGTCCGGCGCCCCCGCCGAGACTCCACGGGTCCCGGGAGGAGACGCCGAACAGGAGGGAGTCGACCGCCCGGGCCCCGGGAAGGACGGCCAGAGCGCCCACGGCCGCTCCCGCCAGCGCCATCGCCATGCCCCGCCCGAGCACGGTCCTCGCGACCCCGGCCGGCGTCGCGCCGCACGCGAGGCGAACTCCCATCTCGGCGGTGGACGAGCGGACCGACGCAGCCAGCACGCCGTAGACGCCGACGGCGGCCAGAAGGAGGGTGACACCGGCGAGCACCCCCAGGACCATCGCGCCGAAGCGGGGCCGTGCCAGCGGCTCCTCCAGGCGGTCGCGGAGCGGAGCCATCCCCTTCACGCGCACGGAGGTGTCGACGGCCCGCACCGCATCGCGGACCCACGGCAGCAGGAAGGACCGGTCGCCGGCCACACGGACGAGGAGGAAGCGGGGACCGAACGCCCCGAGCTGTCGATGGGGGAAGTACACCACCGGGCGTGTCTCGAGCAGGTCCTGGTACCGGCCGTCCGCAGCAACCCCCACGACGGTCCACCACCGCTCTTCGAACCCCGGGAAGGCGGCGACCAGCCGCCGGCCCGGCGCGCCACCGGTGGGCCACAGCAGTCGCTCGGCGGCCTCGTTCACCACCGCCACGGGCCAGGACCGCCGGGTGTCCGACGGCTCGAAGCCGCGGCCCCTGACCACCGGGAGGCCGAGCGTCCGGAAGTAGTCGGGTTCGACCACCTCGATGTTCACGAAGGGATTCGCCTCCCTCGCCTCCTCGGCCGTCTGCCCCTCCAGGCGCGGAGTGAACGCCCACGCCGCGGGACCCGCCAAGGGCGGGGTGAGGATGGCCGTGGCGGCCTCCACCGAGGGGTGGGTCTCGATCCGCAGCCCGATGCGCTCGAACCGCTGCGGCAGGTCCTCGGGCATCTCGAACATGGGGTACGGCACGTCCAGCTCGACCAGCTCCAGCCCTTCGACCCGGAAGCCGGGCTCGAGCCCCTGGAGGTGGAGGAGACTCCGGACCAGGAGGAGGGCCATGGCCGAGGCCCACACGGCCATGCCCGCCTGCACGGCGACGACGACCCGGCGGGGACCGGGGGGGCGCCTCCCTCCACCCCCACGGCGGCCACCGCCGCGCAGCGCGGCCGCGGGGTCGTTCCGCTCCGCCCGCGCGACGGGGATCAGCGTGAGGACCAGGATCAGGAGGACGCTGAGGCCCGCCGCCACCGCGAGGGTCCGGGGGTCCGGGGCCACGGCGTGCACGCGGGGCAGGCCGGCGGGCGCCAGCGGCAGGAGGAGCCGGACGCCCAGGGCCGCCAGGGCCGCCCCGAGGGCGCCTCCGGCCAGGCCCACGGCCGCCGCCTCCGCCGATGCCTCCCGCAGCAGGCGGCCACGCCCCGCCCCGAGTGCCCGGCGGATCCCCACGGCCGCGTCGCGGCGCCCGGCCCTCACGTGGACGAGGCTCGCCACGTTCACGGCGGCCATGGCCAGCACGAGCACGCCCCCCGTGAAGAGGAGGCCCACCGTCGACGTGAGGTCTCCCAGGACCACCCGGGCCAGCGGGCGGACGACGGGCACGGCGCCCTCGTACTCCGGGAGCCGGTCGCCGGCCTCCCGGTACGCCGCCGCGATCTCCCGGGCCACGCGCCCGGGCGTCGCCCCGTCCGCCATCCGGCCCACGACGTCCAGCTCGGCCAGCCGCCCCGCTTCGTCGCGCGCCGTGGGCATCAGGGGGATCCACAGGTCGGTGTTCCGCGGGTAGTCGTATCCCTCGGGGAGAACGCCGACCACGGCGTAGCGCGTGCCGTCCAGCTCGACGCTCGAGCCGACGGCCTCGGACGAGCGCCCCCAGCGCCTCGTCCACCAGTCCCACGAGATCACGGCCGCGCCGGCCGCACCCCGCCGGTCGTCCTCCTCCCGCAGCACCCGCCCCGCGGCCGGCCGCACCCCCAGCACCCCGAAGAAGTCGCCCACGACGAACGCGACGCGGGCGGTCACCGGGGCCTCGCCGGCCGTGCCGACCAGCCGCGGGCCCGACCCAAACGCCTGGGTCGCCGCCGTCTCCGAGAGCGACGGCACGCCCTGGCGCACGGTCCTGAACGCCTCGAGCGAGAAGGGATAGTGGGCGAAGTCCCGGACCGTGTGCTCGTTCCACGCCACCACGACCCTGTCCTGCGCCTCGACGGGAAGCGGTCGCAGGACCACCTGGTCGAACACGGTGAAGAGGGCGGTGGGGGTGGCCACCCCGAGCGCGAGCGTCACCACGGCCAGGGCCGTGAATCCCGGGCTCACCCGGAGTGATCGCACGGCGCGGCGAACGTCGCCGACCCAGCCCACCGCTCCCGTGCAGCCGGGCCAGGCCCGGCCCCGGAAGGCGAGCACGGTGAGGAGGGTCTGCCTCCAGAACCAGAGATCCGCACGGAGCCCTCCCCCCGCGGCGCGCCGCTCCACGTACTCCTCCCGGAGGTCCCCCACCACGAACTCCCGGTCCCCGGGCGGGAGAGTCCGCAGCAGCAGCCGCGCGAGGCTTGGCGGCTCGGGGTCCCGCCCGGTCCGTCGCTTCACCCGTTCTCCTCCCCGGCCGCGGCGGCCCGCTCGCGGAGAAGGTCCGAGACCCCCTCGGCCATGCGCCTCATCCCGGACCAGCTCTCGTGGAGCTCCCGGGCGCCGGCCGGCTCCAGGTCGTAGAACTTCCGCCGCCGTCCCCCCCTCGCCGGGGTGCCGCTGCCCTCACGCACCGCTACGAGCCCCCGAGCACGGAGACGGTCGAGCGCCGTGTAGACCGCTCCCACCGAGACGTCCCGACCCGTCCGCCCCTCGACCTCCCGCCGGATGCGGGCGCCGTAGGCCTCCTCCGGCCCCAGCCGCAGGATGGCGAAGAGGAGGAGCTGCTCGAACTCTCCAGGGCTCCGGCCCATGTCGACTCGTCCCGATGGGGTCCGTGGCGTCGTGAACACTACACTGTAGTGTATATCCCTTCGACCGACAATCTGGGCACGTCCGGCACCTTCCGGAGCCGCCAGTGTTCAAGGGCACGCACACGTCGTCCGCGTCTCTCCCCCGCCGAGGACACCGCATCGTGCGACAGGTCGCCCTGGTCACCGGCGGCGCGGTCCGCGTCGGCCGCGCCCTCTCGATCGGGCTCGCCGAAGCGGGCTACGACATGGTCGTCCACCACCATTCCTCGGGGGCCGCGGCCCTCGAGGTGGGCCGGCGGGTGGAAGAGCTCGGGCGCCGCGCCGTCACCGTCCAGGGGGATCTGTCCGACCCTGCGGCGGCGGATGAGCTGGCCACGGTCAGCCGGGAGCGGTACGGACGGCTCGACCTGCTCGTGAACAACGCCTCGGTCTTCCGTCCCCGGCCGCTCCCGCAGGTCGACGCGGGCGAATGGGACCTGGTGATGGACGTGAATCTCCGCGCGCCGTTCCTGGTGACGCGCGCCACGGCCGACCTCCTCCGGGACAGCGGGGGCTGCGTGGTGAACATCGCCGACCTGTCGGCCTTCCGTCCGTTCCCGAGCTATCCCGCCCACTCGGTCGCGAAGGCGGGCCTCGTCCAGCTCACGCGCGCGCTGGCCCAGCAGCTCGCGCCCCGGGTGCGGGTCAACGCCGTTGCCCCCGGCACGGTTCTTCCACCCGAGGACGCCGAGGAGGACGAGATCGAGCGGGAGCGTAGCCGGACGGCCCTCGGGACCCTGGGCTCGCCCGAGGACGTGGTCCGTACCGTCCTGTTCCTGGCCGGCTCGCCCTTCGTCACGGGAGAGGTCGTCGTCGTGGACGGAGGGCGCGACCTGGCCAGATAGGCGCCTGCGGGCGTCCGACCCTTCCGTCGAGAGCGCTCCGGGCGTTAACGTGCGGGGCGGGGAACATTTGTTTCGGGACGGAAGCTTCGCATGGGGAAGAAGAGGAGCAGGAGGAAGGGGCGAGGAAAGAAGCCTCGGTCCGGGAGGCTCGCGAGATGGGCGTTCGCGGGGGCCGCCGGGGCGCTCCTGGCCCTGGTCGTGGCCACCACCCTCCTCACGCCGGACTGCGCCGACGAGGGGTGTCCCACGTTGGCTTCCGTCGAGGCGTACCGCCCCCCGGAGCCACCCCGCGTCTACGACCGGACGGGACGCCTGGTGGGCCAGCTTCCGGGCCCCCGCCGTCTGGTGGTCTCGCTGCGAGAGGTATCGCCCCTGGTGCGGAACGGCTTCGTCGCCGTCGAGGACCGGCGCTTCTTCCACCACGACGGCGTCGACGTTCTCGGAGTGCTCCGTGCGCTCGTCCGCAACGCCCGGGCGGGCGGCGTCGAGGAGGGGGCGAGCACGATCACGATGCAGCTCGTCCGGAACGTCTTCGAGGCCGACGTCCACGACTACAACCGGTGGCGCCGCAAGCTGACCGAGGCGCGTATGGCACTCGCGCTGGAGGACCGCCTCTCGAAGGATCGGATCCTCGAGCTCTACCTCAACCAGATCTACCTCGGGGACGGGGTCTGGGGGGTCGAGACGGCGGCGCGGGACTTCTTCGGCAAGCCGGCCGCCGAAGTGGGCCCCGCCGAGGCGGCGCTCCTCGTCGGGCTGGCGAAGAACCCCGAGGGGTACAACCCCCGCCGCCATCCGGAGCGCGCCGTCCAGCGACGGAACGTGGTGCTCGACATCCTGGAGCGCGAGGGACTCCTGTCGCCCGCCGAGGCCGAGGAGGCCCGGGCGGCGCCCCTCGACCTCGCGTCCCCGCGCCGGGCCGGGAGCGCCGCCGTCTGGTACATGGCGGCCGTCGATCGTCGTCTCCGTGAGCTCTTCCCGGATCCGCGGGAGCGGCACGGACTCCGTGTGCACACGGGGTACGACCCGCCGCTGCAGGCGACGGCCGTCCAGGCGCTGGGCCAGCAGATCGCGGCCATCGAGGCCGGCACGTTCGGCCCCTGGAGGCACGAGGCGCCGGGCGAGGGGAAGCTCCAGCCGGTGCGTGGACGGGCCTCGCCCTACCTGCAGGGAATGGTCGTGGCCCTGGAGCCGTCGACCGGCGAGGTCCTCGCGCTCGTCGGCGGACGGGACTTCGGCCACTCCGAGTACGACCGGGCGTTCCAGGCCCGACGCCAGCCGGGGTCGGCGTTCAAGCCCCTGGTCTACTCGGTGGCGCTCCAGCGCGGGCTGTCGCTCTCGGACCCGGTGGCGACCGATCCGGTGGTGGTGCGACAGGCCGGCGGGGAACCGTGGAGCCCCCGGGACGCCGGGGACGGCGAGCCCCTGACCGTCCGGGAAGCCCTGGCCCGATCCTCCAACGCCGCCGCGGTTCGCGTCGGCCGCCTGGCCGGTCTGGACCGGGTGATCTCGCGGGCACGGAACCTCGGGATCACGACCCCCATTCCCCGCTATCCGTCGATCTTCCTCGGGTCCGCCGAAGTCGTGCCGGCCGAGCTCACCGCGGCGTACGCCGCGTTCGGGAACGGCGGCCTCCGCGTCGTGCCCCACCTGGTCACGCGTATCGAGGACGCGTCGGGGGAGACGGTGTGGGAGCCGGAGAACATCGACCCCGAGCCGGCCATGGACCCGGCCGTCGCCTGGTTGACGCTGGAAGCCCTCCGGGGCGTGATCGACGGCGGCACGGGCTGGCGCGCCCGCCAGGACGGGTACCGCGGGCCGGCCGCTGGCAAGACCGGCACCACCGACGAGGGTCGCGACGCCTGGTTCGTCGGCCTCACCCCCGACCTCGTGGCGGGCGTCTGGCTGGGCTTCGACGCTCCGCGCACCATCGTGCCCGGAGGGGGCGGAGGCGCCCTCGCCGCGCCGGTGTGGGGCCACCTCGCAGCGGCCGCCCGCGCCGCTTCCGGGAGCGGGACTCCGGCGTGGTCCCGGCCCCCGGGGGTCGTGGAGGCCACCATCGACCGTAGCACCGGCCAGCTGGCCGGCGAGCACTGTCCCGGCGAGCTCGTCGTCACCGAGTACTTCCTGGAAGGCACGGCTCCACGGGAGCGGTGCCCCATCCACCAGGGGGGTCTCATCGACCGGATCATCTCGGGCGTGAAGGACCTCTTCGGAGGCTGACCCTTCCAACGACGCACCTGCCGAGGGCTTCCCGACCTCCTCCACGACGCCCGGAGGATCCGGCGCCTCTCCTCCCGTGCCGATCTCCCCGGGGTGATTCGTCTGGCACGCATCTTGTCGTTCTACGCCTCCCGCACGAGCCCGGGGCGTTCGCCCGGGATTCTTCGAGAGGTGGACCGGAGGCGCGGAGCGTATGAGTCGTTGGGGAGGGTCGGAGGGTCGACGATGGGGGATCACCGTCGCCGCGTCGCTGGCGGTGGCGCTGTCCGCAACGCTCGTCCTGACCCGATGGCTGGAGCCCGACTGCGGCGAGGGGACCTGCCCCTCCCTGGAGCGACTGGCCGGATACCGGGCGGATGGAGCGCCCCTGGTCTTCGACCGCTCCGGCCAGCTCGCCGGGGCCCTCTCGGGTCCCAGACGTATCGTGGTCCCGCTGGACAGCATCTCGCCGATCGTCCGGGCCGGCTACGTCGCCGTCGAGGATCGCCGGTTCCGGGAGCACGGTGGCGTCGACCTGACGGGGGCCGCCCGGGCGCTTCTGGCCAACCTCCGCTCGGGCGGCGTCGAGGAGGGCGCCAGTACCATTACGATGCAGCTGGCCCGAAACGTGTTCGGCGCCGAGCTGCTCGGCTGGAACCGCTGGCGCCGGAAGCTCGCGGAGCTGCGACTGGCGCGCAGGATCGAGGCACGGCTGTCGAAGGACCGGATCCTCGAGCTCTACCTCAACCAGATCTACCTGGGTGACGGCGTGTACGGCGTCGAGACCGCCGCCCGCCACTACTTCGGAAAGCCCGTCTCCCGGGTCGGCCCGCGGGAGGCCGCTCTCCTCGTGGGTCTGGCCAAGAACCCCGAGGGCTACGACCCGCGCGATCACCCCGGGCGGGCTCGCCGGCGGATCGCGACGGTCCTCGGCGTCCTGGAGCGGCGGGGGGTGATCGACGCCGAGGTGGCCCGCCAGGCCCGTCGGGACGTGCTCGAGCTGGCGCAGGATCGGCGGGTCCGGGACTGGGGAGCCAACGCGTACTACCTCGCCGCGGTCCGGCGCGAGCTCCGCCGGGTGATTCCCGACCCGGACCGTCGTGCCGGAGTCCGCGTGTACACGGGCCTCGACCAGGCCGCCCAGCACGCGGCCGTCGAGACGCTGGAAGAGGGGATCCGCTCCGTCGAGTCCGGCGCGCATGGAACGTTCCTGGGGACTCCCGCCCCCGACACGCTCCCCCGCGCGGTCGGCTCGTCCCCGTACCTGCAGGGGATGGTGGTGGCGATGACCCCGGCGTCGGGGCTGGTGACGACCCTGGTGGGTGGGAGGAGCTACCGGCACTCGGAGTTCGACCGGGCCTTCCAGGCGCAGCGGCAGCCCGGCTCGGCCTTCAAGCCCGTCGTCTACGCGGCCGCCCTGTCCCAGGGACTGCGGGCCAGCGAGAGGGTCTCGACGGACCCGGTGCGGTTCGCGGCGCGAGGAGCGGACGACTGGCGGCCCGCGGATCACGTGGGCGGAGAAGCCATGACCGTGCGCGAGGCCCTCGTCCGCTCCTCGAACACGGCGGCCGTGCGGATCGGCCAGCGCATCGGGCCCGAAGCCGTGGCACGGCAGGCGCGGGCCATGGGCATCACCTCCGAGATCCCGTCGTACCCGTCGATCTTCCTGGGAGCGGCGGAGGTCGTGCCGGCCGACCTGGTCGCGGCCTACGCCACGCTGGGCAACGGGGGCCATCCCGTCCGGCCCCACCTCATCACCCGGGTGGAGGACTCCCGAGGTGGCCTGCTCTACCTCCGTCTGCCCCCTCCGCCGCGGCAGGCGGTGGACCCGGGCGTCGGCTTCCTGGTGGTGGACATGATGCGCGACGTGGTGACCCGGGGGACCGGTTGGCGGGCCGGCCGCACCGGCCTCCCGTTCCCCGCGGCGGGCAAGACCGGGACGACCGACGACTCCCGCGACCTCTGGTTCGTGGGAATGACGCCCGCCCTCGCCGCAGGCGTCTGGATCGGCTTCGACCGGCCGCGGGAGATCGCGCGCGGTGTCGACGGGGGCGAAGCCGCCGCCCCCGTGTGGGGGCGCTTCATGAAGGCGGCCCACCGCGATCTCGGGGCGTTGGATGCCTGGAACCCGCCGGCGGGGGTCCGGCGGGTCCGGGTGGACGCGAGGACGGGCTTCGCCGTGGGCGAGGACTGCCCCTTCACCCGGGGCGAGGTCCGGGACGAGTACTTCCTGGCCGGCTCGGAGCCGCGCGAGTGGTGCTCGTACCAGCGGATGACCGACGACGCCTGGTGGCGGTCGGGGGCCCCTCGGGTCCGCATCCGGAGTGGAGACGCGGAGCGGGCCGGCGCGGAGGCCGGCGGCTCCCCGACACGCACCCCCTAGGACCCGATCCCCGGCCTGGCTCCCGGCGCCGGGGGGCCAGGCTCATTCGGCCCGGGCCACCGGCCCGCCGGCCGCCTCCTCGGGGGCCACCCCCACGGCTTCGTCCCCGGCCTCGCCCTCCATCCCCCCCTGGGCGAGCCAGCGCTCGGCCTCGAGGGCCGCCATGCAGCCGGTGCCGGCGGCCGTCACGGCCTGCCGGTAGTAGTCGTCCATGACGTCGCCGGCCGCGTAGACGCCGGGCACCGACGTCTCGGTCCGCCACGACGTCGACAGGCGCACGTAGCCGCTCTCCTCCAGCTCGACCTGGTCGCCCAGGAACTCGGTGTTCGGCTCGTGCCCGATCGCCACGAACAGGCCCCCCACCTGGACCTCGTCGACCTCGTCGGTCACCACGTTCCGCACGCGGAGGCCCTCGATGGCCTCGTCGCCGAGGACCTCCTCGACGACCGTATTCCAGAGGAAGCGGATCTTCGGGTGCTCCCGGGCCCGAGCGGCCATGATCTTGCACGCGCGCAACTCGTCGCGCCGGTGCACGATGAGGACTTCGCTCGCGAAGTTCGTGAGGTAGAGGGCCTCCTCCATGGCGGAGTCGCCCCCTCCGACGACGGCCAGGACCTCCCCGCGGAAGGCCGGCAGCGCTCCATCGCACACCGCGCACGCCGACACGCCGCCTCCCGTGCGCGCCAACCGCTCCTCGTTGGGCAGGCCCAGCCACTTCGCGTTGGCCCCCGTGGCCACGATCACCGCGTCGGCCTCGATCTCCTTCCCCGCGTTCGTGTAGAGCACGCGGGGATAGACGCCGAAATCGACCTTCACGACGTCCTCGGTGATCACCCGGGTACCGAACCTCTGCGCCTGCTGCTTGAAGGCCATCATCATCTCGGGACCGGTGATCGCCTCCGGGAAGCCCGGGTAGTTCTCCACATCGGTGGTGAACATGAGCTGTCCCCCCGGGATCATGGTTCGGCTGCCGGCTCCTTCGACGACCAGCGGATCCAGGTTGGCGCGGGCCGCGTAGATGGCCGCGGTCCAGCCCGCCGGTCCCGAGCCGATGATCACCAGGCGCTCCTTGACTCGCTCGGTCATGAGGTCCCTCGACTTTCCTTGAACACCTTCATGTTGGTCGAATGGCCCGGATTGACCCGGGCGCCCGGATCGACGAAGTGCACCGCGTTGTTCACGGCGATGGCCGCCTCGGCGAAACCGGTGGCGATGAGGTCGAGCTTCCCCTCGTACGAGGCGATGTCCCCGGCGGCGTAGACGCCGGCGACGTTGGTCTCCATGAGGTGGTTGACCACCACCCGGTTCTTCGCGAGCTCGAGGTCCCACTCCTTGATGGGTCCCAGGTCCGGCTTGAAGCCGAGAAAGGTGAGGACGGCGTCCACGTCGAGACGGGTGTCCTCGTCGGTGCGGTTGTCGTAGACCGTCACGCCGTCCACGCGCTCGCCGCCGTGGATCTCGCGGACCTCGTGGTAGCTCCAGAGCTCCATCGCTCCGGCCTCGCACGCCGCCCGCATCTCGGCGACGGTCTTCTCGTGGGCGCGGAAGCCTTCCCGGCGGTGGGCCAGAATCAGGCGCTCGCATCGGTCCTTGAGGATCAGGGCCCAGTCCAGGGCCGAATCGCCCCCGCCGACCACGAGGACCTTTCTGCCCTCGAACGTCCCCGGGTCGCGCACCGCGTAGTGCACGCCCTTGTGGAGGAATTGCTGATAGCCCGGGACCTTGAGGACCTTCGGCTCGAAGGCCCCCTTGCCTGCGCAGATCACGATGGACCGGCTCCACCAGTCCCCGGTACGGCCCCGCAGGACGAAATGTCCGTCCTCGCGTTCCAGGGCGGACACCTCCTCGTCCAGGAGCACCTCGGGGTCGAACTGGAGGGCCTGGGCCGACAGCTGCCTGGCCAGGTCCCTGGCGAGCACCTTCGGGAAGCCGCCCACGTCGAAGATGTGCTTCTCCGGGTAGAGGGCCGTGAGCTGGCCCCCGAGGTCCGGAAGGGAGTCGACGATCCGGACGTCCATACCGCGCATGCCCGCGTAGAACGCGGCGAAGAGACCCGTGGGTCCCCCACCGATGATCGTGATGTCCTTGACGTCGTCCGGCATCGGGAATCCGCGAAGGCCCGGGTGAGGCGTTGTGCTTGCTCGTCCGCAGCCTTCAATGATAACCCGCACCGGATCGGCGACAACCGGGGGCCGGAGGCTCGCGCCCCTCCGGCCGCCCCGGCTCCGCCCCGGGCGGATCAGGCCGTCTCGGCAACGCGCCCTTCTCCCCTGTAGAGGGGGCTGCTCCGGTAGCGCTCGAGACCTCGCTCGACCAGCAGCTTCACGCCGACGGCGAGGGGGACCCCGATGAGGAGACCCACGAAGCCGAAGAAGAAGCCGCCCACGGCCAGGGCGAACACCACCCACACGGGGTGAAGGCCCACCGACTCGCCCACGATCCTCGGACTGACGACCGTACCCTCCAGCGCCTGGGCGACTCCGTACACGAGGGCCACCTTGACCAGCGAGAGGGCGACGTTGCCGCTGACGAGGGCGATCAGCACGGCCGGGATGAGGCTGAGCACCAGGCCGAGGTACGGCACGAGGCCGAAGACCGCGACCAGAACGCCCAGGAGAAAGGCGTAGGGGAAACCGACGACCCACAGGCCCAGGGCCGTGATGCTGCCGATGATCATGGCCACGAGGACCTGGCCCCGGAGGTAGCGGGAGAGGAGGTGGTCGTACTCGCTCACGAACGAGAGCACCTCGTCCCGGCGCTCCCGCGGGAGGAGGTCCGCCACCGCGCTCGTGAGCCGGTCCCAGTCGCGCAGGAGGTAGAAGGTGATGACGGGCGTCAGGACCACATAGCCGAGGACCGAGAGGACCGACCCCAATCCCCGGCCGAGGCCCAGCACGCCCTCCCAGGCCCGGCGACCGATCTCGGCCTGGCGTTCCTGGAGGAAGGTGACGACAGCTTGCGGATCGATCTCCTGCAGGCGGTCCACCAGCCCCTGGGCCGCGGGGGGAAGGCTCAACGCGGCGACCCGCTCGTCCAGCCCCTCGATCCAGGTGGCGAGTCGGCTGATGAGGGTCGGCACCCGCCCGATGAGGTCCGCAACCTGCTCACCGAGAGACGGCAGCCCGAACACGGCGGCCGGGATCAGGATCCCCAGCACGGGGAGCGCCAGCAGGACGATCCCGAGGCTCCGGCCGAGCCCCCGCCGCTCCAGCACGTCCACCGCCGGATCGAGGACGTAGGCCAGGACCAGCGCGAGGACGAAGGGCGCCAGGAGGAACCCGGTGGTGTCCAGGATCCAGAAGAGCGTGAGCAGGGCGGCCAGGCTGACGAGAAGCGCGTGGCCCGGTCGTCCCCTGAACGGGAGGAGCACCGCGACCAGCAAGAGGAAGAGCAGGAACGGATTCAGCACTTCGCGGAGCGCGAAGAGGAAGAAGCCCAGCACCGTGAGGGCGGCCAGGGCGAGGACCCCGATCCACAGGGTGCCGGCCGAATTCCCGGTCCCGCCGTCGTCGGTCATGGAGCCGCGTCCGGGTCGAGCCCCACCGCCGTGTCCTCCGTCTCCGGGCCGAGCTCGAGATCCAGCGCGGCGCCGTCCGACACCAGCTCGAGCGCCTGGTCGACGATGCGCCGGGCGTTGTCGTAGGAGATCCGTCCGGGAGCCTCGAGGAGTGGCACCCACACGGCCTCGGAGATCCCCTCCGCCTCCTCCGGGACCGGCGTGCCCCTGGGAGAGGCCATCAGGAAGAAGTCGCAGTACTTGTGCACGAGCGTGGCACCGGCCCGGAAGTACCAGTCGATCGTCCCGAGCTCGGGACCCATCTCGAGGGTCTCGAGCCCGGTCTCCTCGCGGACCTCCCGGAGGGCCGCGGCCCGGGAGTCCTCGCCGTCCTCGAGGTGACCCTTGGGCAGCCCCCAGTTCTTGTACGGGTCCCGGATGACGAGCACGTGGAGCTCCCCGCGGATCCGGCGGAGCACGACGCCGCCGGCGCTCCGCTCCTCCCGGGCCCTCGCCCGCCGGGCGGTCACGTCGTCCTTCCCGTTGTCGTCGTGTTCTGGTGACGTGGGATCACGGCTCAGAAGATGGAGAGGTTGATGTAGCGACGGGGGTTTTCCCGCACGTCCGCGAGCAGGGAGTCGAGTTGCAGGAGGGTGCGCTCGGCCCGTAGGTAGAGGGTCGAGTCGCCGAGAAGCATGCCCAGGCTCCCCTGGCCCCGACTGATCGCCGAGGTGATGCTCCGGACCTCCATGAGCGTGGAGTCGACCAGCGCCAGCGTCTGGTCCACGTCCGCCGTCGAGCGGTCGAGGTTCGTCGTGAGCGCCTGGAGGTTGCGGGTCGCCTCGGCCAGGCCCACCAGGACCGAGTCCACCTGTCCGCGGGCCAGGATGTCGTCGATCCGCTCGAGCGTGGTCCGGCTCGTGGCCGCCGCGTCGCCGATCTCGCCGGCCGCCCGCTCGACGTTCGCCCCGACCCGCTCGAAGGTCGAGGCCTGCTGCTCGATCAGGTTCTTCACGTCCTCCGAGATCACCTGGATGTCCCGGATGGCCTGGGCCAACGCGTCCGCCGTCTCCTCGTTGAAGGCGCGGTCGAACCGCTCCGTCAGCCCGCCGACGTTGTCCGCGACCGCCTCCATCGACGCGGTGAGGCGGGAGATGTCCGGGATGGCGTAGCCTCCGATCACCGGCACGCCGTCGTCGACCCGCCCCTCCTCGACCTCGTAGTAGTCGTAGCGTGGGAAGCGCGCCTGGGACACGATCTCCGCCTCCCAGTCGCCGAAGAGCGACTCCGGCGCGATGATGACGACGGCGTCGGAGGCCACCTGGATGTCCCGGCCGTCCAGCTCGAGACGGACGCGCACGGCGTCGCCGCCCGGCTCGACCTGGATGGAGCGCACGCGACCGATGCCCACGCCCCGGAACTTCACGTCGTTCCCTTCCATGAGCTGTCCCACGTCTCTGACGAGGACGTCCACGTAGGTGAACGGCTGCCCCAGGCGGACTCCCTTGAGGAAGAGGATCCCGCCGGCCGTCACGGCGACGGCGAGGATGATGATCATCCCCACGAGGACCTCGCGTCCATTCGTCATCCGCCACCCCGAGCACCCTCGGGCCCGGTCCTGCCGGTCGCCTCACGTCGACTCACCTGGCTTCCTCCAGGAGCTCGGGCCGTCCCTCGATGAATCCCTTCACGACGGGGTCGTCGCACTTCCGGACCTCATCCGGCGTCCCTTCGAAGCGGACACGCCCCTCGTAGAGCATGGCGATACGATCGCTCACGCGGTAGGCGCTCTCCATGTCGTGGGTGATGACGACGCCCGTCGCGCCCAGCTCGTCCTTCATCCGGAGGATCAGCTCGTCGATGACCGTGATCGTCACCGGATCGAGGCCGGTCGTGGGCTCGTCGTACAGAATGTACTTGGGCTCGGTCGCGATCGCCCGTGCCAGCCCGGCGCGCTTCCTCATCCCCCCGGAGAGGTCGGACGGATACCGTTCCTCCACGCCCTCCAGATCCACCAGGCGGAGGGATGTCGACACGCGACGCTGGATCTCCTCCTCCTCCATCCCCCGGATGCGACGGAGGCCCATGGCGACGTTCTGGCGGATCGTCATGGAGTCGAACAGCGCGGCGAACTGGAAGACGTATCCCACCTGCCGCCGGAGGTCGTAGAGTCGGCTCTGGGACAGGTCGTGCACGTTGTTCCCGTCGACCCACACCTCTCCCCGGTCGGGCCGGACCAGACCGATGATGCTCTTGAGCGTCACCGACTTGCCCGCGCCGGAGTGACCGATGATGGCGAGCGTCTCGCCCTCCCGTACCTCGAGGGAGAAGCCCCTGAGAACGTCCTGCTCGCCGAACGACTTGTGCAGCTCCTTCAGCTCGATGCTCATCGGCCCTCCCCACGCCCCCTCGCTACCCGGGTCAACTGAGGAGGGCGGCGGCCCAGAACGCGTCGAGCACCAGGATCAGCATGCTCGAGACGACCACGGCCCGGGTCGTGGCCCTGCCGACGCCCTCGGCGCCGCCGGAGGTGTGGAAACCGTAGAAGGAGCCGACTCCGGTCACGACGAGCCCGAAGCTCGCCGCCTTGATGAGCGCGAACTGAACGTCGTAGGGCTCGAAGAAGAGCCGCAGTCCCCTCACGAACTGCGGCGTCGTCATGTCGAGCAGCGAGAGGGACGTGGCCCACCCCGCGCCGATCCCGATCGCCATGGCGAACACGGTGACGACCGGGAACATGATGAGCCCCGCGAGCACCCGGGGCACGACGAGGTACGCCACGGGGTCGTACGCCAGGGCCTCCAGGGCGTCGATCTGCTCGGTGACCCGCATCGTCCCGACCTCCGAGGCGATGCTCGCCCCCACGCGGCCCGCGAGGGCCAGGCCCGCCAGCACGGGCCCCAGCTCGAGGATGATGGTCTTGCCGACGAGGGCGCCCACGAAGTACAGCGGGACGGTCCCGGTGATGGTGTACGAGGCCTGGATCGCCAGCACCATGCCGGTGAAAGTGAGAATGAACAGCGCCAGGGGAATCGACTGGACCCCCAGCTCCACGAGGTGGCGCGTGAAGAGCGGGAGCCAGATGTCGACCTTCCGGACCGACCGGAAGGCGTCGACCGCGAGGAACCCGCCGCGGCCGACCGACCCGACCGCGCTCGTCGCGGCCTGCCCGACGTACTGGAACGGGATCAGGAGGTCCCGGAGCTTGAACCCCGCCTCGTCCCCGTACTGCATCTCGTTCGATCCCATAGGTTCCCAAGATACGGAAGGCCCCACCGCCCGCCAGTGAAGGATCCCCGGCGACCCGACACGTGAACGGGACCTCCGGACGGCAGTCCGGAGGTCCCGCGTGTCTCCGCTCTCGTTCCAGCCTGGGAGGCTGGGGCCTACCGGGCCGGGGGCAGGGCGTTCTCCAGGGTGAACTCGACCTCGCGCTCCTTCCCGTCGTCGTCCGTCACCACGCAGGCGACCCGGATCCGGGTGACCACCCGCGCCGGGTCGGTCACGGCCACTTCGAAGTCGAGATCCTGCTTCGGAGAGGATATCCGCGTCCGGACGCGATCGCCCGGCTCCGACTCGCGGTGCTCCGCGGGGTTCTTGCAGAGCGTCTTCGTCGACTGCCGGCCCGTCTCGAGCTGCCGCGTGACCTTGACGAGCCGAAGCCAGTCGGGCTGGAAGCTCACGGTGTAGTCGAAGCCCCGCTGGTCGGCGCCGTGTCCGTCGCGGTTGTGTCGGGCCATCCTCGCTCCTCCTCCCGCCCACCGCCACGGGAAGATCTCCTGGTTTTTTTTCCGATAAACGAATGTTCGAGCCGAGGGTCGGAATTGTCAAGAATCAGAAGGCGCGATTGTACGTTCTTCCCTGTATGCCGCCGATTCCAACGTATGTACCCCTCCATCGTTCGAGCGAAATCGAAGGCGAGAGGGGGTCGGTCGGATCGTGCATTTCGTGCAACGTGGCACCCGGGGGGCCCGGGGTCAGAGTCGCAGGGGCAGGGGGGCGAAGGTGAGCACGAAGATCGCGACACATGCCCAGGCGAGAATCCGGCGCCCGCGCCCCAGGGGAACCTGCTCCTGGAGGACCGGCGGGTGGGCCATTCGCCCCCGGTTCAGGAGCGTGGCCGCCACACCCCAGATCCACCAGCCCCACCAGAGGAAGCCGAGAGGCACGAGGGACCACAGAAAGAGCCGGCCGACCCG
>JASFUL010000064.1:0-16134 GCA_050050315.1 Gemmatimonadota bacterium | reverse complement strand
GGGCCAGCAGGACCAGCGTCATGAGCACGGCCGGGAGGAGCAGGAGCACCGGGAGGCGCGAGACCTGGTTCACCCAGCGACCCATGAACCGCGGCATGGCGTAGTGCCGGACCGTCTGCTCGCGAACGGCCGCCAGCACGTCGCCCGGCCGGGCGCCCCGGGGGCAGTGGACCGAGCAGTCGTTGCACTGGTGGCAGAGCCAGACGTCCGGGTCGGCCACGAGACGGTCCTCGAGCCCCCACTGGGCCCAGAGCATCTCCTTCCGGGGGAACGTCCGCTCCTGGCACGCGAGCCCGCAGACGACCGAGCAGTTGGCGCACTGCATACACTTCTTCAGGTCGCCCCCACCGGAGGCGACGAGCTCGTCGACGAACCTTCGATCCGGCCTCACCAGCACGGCTTCAGCCATCGTGGTTCTCCGTCTTCGAACCCCTCGGGCGTCCTCCTCAGAATCCCTTGAAGGGGTTCATGCCCATCTCTTCGATCTCCTCCGCGAAGTCGTCGATGATCTCGGGGAGGTGGTCGAACTCGTCGATCGACAGCTGCTCGAGGCGCACCCGTTCCTCCTCGAGGGCGAGCTGCGTGAGCTTGTCGCGGATGTTCCCGCTGCGCGTCTCCATCAGCTCGGAGCCGCGGATGAAGTGGCACTGGTAGTCGTCGCCGGACTTGCAGCCCACGAGCAGGATCCCGTCGTAGCCGCGGGACAGCGCATCGGCGATCCAGACGGTGTTGACCGATCCGAGGCAGCGGACGGGGATGAAGCGGATCCACGCGCTGTGGCGAATGCGCTTCAGGCCGGCGGCGTCGAGGGCGGGGTAGGCGTCGTTCTCGCACAGCAGCCCCAGCAGGCGCGGCTTCTCCTCGAACTCGTCGGGGATGTCGACGGACTTGATCATCGAGGAGATCATGTCCACGGAGTAGTCGGTGAAGTTGATGATCCGCTCGGGGCACGCGCCCATGCAGATGCCGCAGCGGCGGCACCGGACGGGGTTGGGCTCCGGCGTCCCCTTCACGTCCTCGTTGAGCGTCCCGAACGGGCACTCCTCGGTGCAGCGCTTGCACTGGGTGCACCGCTGCAGCGCGAAGTCGGGGACGGACATGTCGCCCCAGCGGGGGTGCATCGCCGTGCCCTGGCGCGCCGACCGTATGGCCTGGATGGCCTTCAGCGCCGCGCCCGCTCCGTCCTCCCTCGACTGCTCGGCGTCCCCCGGGGCCCGGACCGCACCGGCCGGGTAGATCCCGGTCCGGCGGGACTCGTAGGGGAAGCAGATGAAGTGCGAGTCGGGGAAGTCGTACTTGAGCGACGGCAGGTCGGGGCCCTGCCGGTAGCCGAGGTTGAGGATCGAGGAGCCCTCGAGGTGGGCCAGCTGCTCGACGGTCTCCTTCGCCGCCTCGAGCTGGGCCCCGGCCTCACCCTTCGCCACGATCCCCTTGGCGTCGTTGTAGCGACGCAGCGCCTCGCCGTCCGTGGCGTTGGGGACCATCCCGGTGGCGAGCACCACGAGGTCGGCCTCGAGCTCGATGTCCTCGCCGAGGAGCGTGTTGTGCGCCCTCACCCGGAGGTCCTGCCCGTCGGCCTCCTCCACCGCCTCCACGTCGGCCTTGGTGAAGAAGATGCCCGGGTCCTCCTGGGCCCTCGCGTAGAAGCTCTCGTACTGGCCGGGGGTCCGGATGTCCTTGTAGAGGACGTAGGCCTCGCACTCGGGATCGAGCTCGCGGGCCACGAGGGCCTGCTTGAGGGTGACGCGGCAGCAGACGCCCGAGCAGTACGCCAGGTGCTCCTTGTCGCGGGAGCCGGCGCACTGGATGAAGGCGATGCGCCGGGCGGGCTTGCCGTCGCCCGGCCGGTTCACCTGGCCGGCGGCGAGCAGCTCTTCCATCTGGACGTTCGTCACGACGTTGGCCGCCTGGCCGAAGCCCAGGTGACCCAGCCGCGAGGCTTCGTACGGCTTCCACCCCGTGGCCTGGACGATGGCGCCCACGCGGGTCGCGCGAGTCGTGCCGTTCGTCCGGAGCTTCACGTCGAACTGTCCGGGCTGGCCCGTGATGCTCTCGATGGTGGTGCCGGTGTGGACGGTGATGCGCTCGTGCCCGCCGACCTTGTCGAGCTGCGCCCCGACGCCGTCCTCGACCGGGTCACGGTACGGCGCGGCGTGGGGGATGTGACGGGAGAAGCGGGCCATCCAGCCACCCAGCTCGCCCTCCTTCTCGACCAGCAGGACGTCGTGGCCGGCGTCGGCGGCGCCGAGGGCGGCGGCCATGCCGGTCACGCCCCCGCCCACCACGAGGATCGTGTCCTCCGCGTCCTGCTCCAGCGGCTCGGGGAGCTCGGCCTTCCCGGCGCGGGCCACGCCCATGCGCAGGTAGTCCGCCGCCAGCATCTGGGTGTCCTCGTCGTCGGGCTCGTGGCTCCAGACGACGTGCTCCCGGAGGTTCACACGCTCGGTGCGGCACCCCTCGAACGTGAAGGTGTCGGTCATGAAGCGTGGCGAGCAGGCGGCGACGACCGGGGCGGTCACCCCGTCGTTGACGTCCTGCCGGATCAGCTCGCGCCCCTCGGCGCCGCAGAGGCACTCGTGCTCGCGGCACAGCTCGATGTCGAGCTCGTCCTCGGCCACCTCGCGGAGCGCGTCCAGGTCGAGGGCATCCCCGATTCCGCAACCGCTGCACAGGTACACGGCCACGTTCTTGTCCACGTCACGCCTCCGTGCAGAAGTGCAGAGCGTTCATCACGGCGCCGGTGGCGTCGCGCACGCAGGTGGCCACGTCCGTGGGTCTGGCCGCGCATCCGGCGACGAGGAGCCCCTCGGAGGGCTGCTCCCGCGTGAGGAATCCGTGCTCGTCCTTGTGCAGGCCCCCGTTCACCGCGATCCCGCTGGTGTCGTTCGGGACGATGCCCGTGGCCAGGACCACGAGGTCCACCGTCCGGTCCACCTGGGTGCCGGTGAGCACGTCCTCGGCCTCCACGACCAGGCCGCCGTTCCCGTCGGGCTCGACCCGGCCCACCTTCCCCTTCACCAGGTGGAGCTTCTCGTCCTCCTGGCTGGCCTGGTAGAAGTCCTCCAGCCGTCCCGGGGCGCGGATGTCGATGTAGAAGACGTGGATGTCGGCGTCCGGGTACTGCTCCCGGATGTACCTGGCCTGCTTGAGCGAGCCCATGCAGCAGACGCCCGAGCAGTGCCTGAGGTGGTTCTCGTCCCGGGACCCGGCGCACTGGACGAAGGCGACGGAGCGCGGCGCCTCCCCGTCGGAGGGGCGGACGATCCTGCCGCTCGTCGGTCCGCCGGCGGAAGCCAGGCGTTCCATCATCACGTTGGTGATGACGTCGGGCGCGACGCCGTAGCCCAGGGCGTCGAGCCGGGTGGCGTCGTAGGGCTGCCACCCCGTCGCGACGATCACGGCCCCGACGTCCAGCTCGAACGTCTCCTCCCCCATCTCCAGGTCGATGGCGTCGTAGGGGCAGGCCGGGAGGCACTTCCCGCACTCGGTGCCCGGACACACGGCGTCGTCGATGACCATCCGCTGGGGCCAGGCCATCGTGTAGGGGAGGTAGACGGCGCGGGTCTCGGACAATCCGAGGTTGAAGGCGTCCGGCCGCTCCACGGGGCACGCCTCCACGCACGCCCCGCACAACGTGCACTTCTCGTTCACGTAGCGGGGCTTCTGGCGGACGGTGACGTGGTAGTCTCCGGCATCGCCGTCGATCCGCTCCACCTCGGCCAGCGTGAAGGTCCGGATCCGCGGGTGGGTCCGGAGACGACGGAGGTTGATCTCGAGGCCACACTGGGGCGGGCAGAGCTTGGGGAAGTACTTGTTCGTGCGCGCGACGCGCCCGCCCAGGAACGCCTCCTTCTCGACCAGGACCACCTCCCGTCCGGCCTCGGCCGCCTCGATGGCGGCCGTGATCCCGCTGACGCCCCCCCCGATCACCAGGAGGCCGCCGCCCTTCGCCCCGGCGCTCATGACCTTCCGGCTTCCGCGGCCGACCCCGCCGTAGCACGGGCCTGGGGGGTCCGGGCGAGGGTGCGCTTCTTCTCGAGGCTCCCGCGGAACGCTTCGAGGACCGTGGGCTTGACCTTCATCGTCGGCTCGCCGAAGACGCTGAAGCGGAGCCAGAGGAAGGCGAAGCGCAGCAGCGCCTCGTCGTCCGTGCGCATCTCCTCGACGAAGTCCTCGTCGATCTCGAAGCGGTCCAGGAGCGTGCTCTCGAAGACGAAGTCGCGGAACCGGTCCAGGTCGTAGCAGGCGGTGAAGAACATCTCCATCCGCTCGGGCGCCAGGACGCCGCCGTGCTCGAAGAACTCGTGCAGGGCCAGCTCCTTGTACGCTTCACCCCACCGGTCCCACGCCTCGATCTCCTGCTCGGTCATCCACTCGGAGACCGTCTGCTCCTTCGGCTCGTCGAAGCCCTTGCAGGACTCCTCCTTCAGGAGGAAGTAGAAGCGCTCGCCCTGCCAGCCGTCGGGCGTGTCCTTCCGGGCGGCCAGCCCCAGGGGATACATCCGGCAGGGCCACGGCCGGTCGGAGTAGACGCTGCACCCCCCCTCCGCGAGGAAGGGGCACGTCCTGGTCTCGTCGTCCGTCATCCGCAGCAGGACGACGGGGGTCTTCATGTCCTTCTGGATCGGGACGAGGGCGTACTGGTCCAGGAACTCCCCCGACGAGATGCCCAGGCGGTTCTTGAGCCGCAGGACGTCCCAGGGGGTCAGGAAGATGTTCACGTCGCTGCAGCAGCACGTGTAGCACGAGACCCCGGGGTGACAGCTGAACTGGAACGTGTCGTCGGGGCCGAGCCTGGGGTGCTCGGAAAGAATCGTCTCCTCGAGCTTCATCGGCTCACTCCTTCCTCTTCGTCCACGATCATCTCCCGGGTGGCCTCGTCGGACCACACGGGGATGAGCAGCGAGGACCTGGTGTTCGGATTGAAGGCGTATCGGTAGGAGGCGTGCTGCTTGTACTGCTCTTCCATCCACTTCCACCCCTCCCTGTAGTAGGAGCAGTCGTCGTTGAAGCAGACGAAGAAGTGGCTCTCGACCCAGGTTGCCTCCTCCGGCACACGCCATCTCAGCAGCCGGGAGCCACAGTGGGGACAGGGAGGTGCGAAGCTGGCCATCGTCTCTCTCGTTCCGTTGGAGGAACGGCCCTCCGGGCGTGAACGCCCGGAGGGCCGACCGGGCTCAGGCCGGCACCGCGGGCTGCGGCGCGGCCGCCACCTCCGGCTGCTTCGTGAGGTACTTCACCGGGCGCTTCTTCATCTCCCACTCGCCCGTGTCCTTGTCGTACACGCAGTTGCAGAAGGCCAACCAGTTCTCGTTGTCCATCTGCGGCTTGTCCGCCCGGAAGTAGTAGCCGGGCCAGCGCGTCTCCTCACGGAACAGGATCGAGCGCACGTGCGCCTCGCCCTGGTACAGGCGATGGACGTTCTCCCAGCAGCGCATGAGCTCGTGGAGGTTCTTCGCGGACAGGTTCTCGGCGTCCTCCTTCAGGTAGGCCAGCAGCTCCATGCCCTTCTCGAGGAGCTTGTCGCTGGTCGTGAACTGGGTGGACACGCCACCCGCGTACTCGTCCATGACCTTCTGCAGCCGGTACATGAACTGGCGGGGGCGGATGTAGTTCGGGTTGATGTCCGGATCCGTCGTGTCGCCCTTGTGCTCCTCGTACAGCGCGAGGGGCCGGAGCACCTCCTCCTTCAGGCGCTCGACCATCTCCGTGTCGACCTCGGGCGTCTCGGCGTGGTCGACGATGTAGGAGATGGCGGCCTTGGCGGCGATGCGGCCCTCGGTGTGGGAGCCGGAGGAGAACTTGTGGCTCGAGGCGCCCGACGCGTCGCCGGCGGCGAACATGCCGCTCACCGTCGTCATGTTCGGATAGCCCCAGAAGTACTCGTCCTTCGTCTCCTCGTTCTGCAGGTCCTCGGGACCCGACACCCAGGCGCCGGACGCGCCCGAGTGCGACCCGATGAAGTACGGGTCACAGGCCATGATCTCGGAGGGCTTCTTCTCGGGCTCGACGTTCGTCGCGGCCCAGAGGATGGCCTGGGAGATCGTCATGTCGAGGAAGTCCTCCCACGCCTCGGCCTCGAGCTCCTTCAGCTTCCGCTTGGCCGCCTTCTCGTCCTCGGCGTCCTCGGCGATCCGCTTGATGGCTTCGGCCGTCTGCATGTAGATGGGGGCCTTGCCGTCCATGACGTCCAGCATCATGAGCCAGTTGCGGAGGTTCGCCGGGGTCGGCTTCACCTTGCCGTAGGGCGTCCACTTCTCCAGCTCGTCGGCGTTCGTCTTCATGTAGACGTCGCCGTAGGCGTTGGTGGCCTGGGACTTGAACAGGAGGAACCACGCCCCCACCGGTCCGTAGGCGTCCTTGAAGCGGACGGGGATGAAGCGCACTTCCTGGCAGGTCATCTCGGCGCCGCCGTACAGCGTGAAGAACGCGCTGGCGCCCGAGTTGAAGGGCGGATACCACGAACGACCGAAGCCCTCGCCGGTGGAGCGGGGCTTGAAGACGTGGACGGCGCCGCCCATGGCGACCATCGTCGCCTTGGCCCTGAAGACGTAGAACTTGTTCTCACGGGTGCTGAATCCGACCGCGCCCACGCACTTGTTGCCCTCGACGAGGGGGTGCGTGATGAAGATGCGCTCGAAGTACTCGCCGCCGGCGTCCTGCAGGGCGTTCTTCGCCGCTTCGGCGACGATCACCTTGTAGGACTCGCCGTTGATCATGAGCTGCCAGCGGCCCTCGTGGATGTAGCTTCCCTCCTTGTCCTTCCAGATGGGCAGGCCCCACTTCTCGAAGAGGTGCACCGTGGAGTCCACGTGGCGGGCGATGCTCGCCACCAGGTCCTCGCGGGTGATGCCCATGAGGTCGTTGCGGACGTAGTCGATGTAGTCCTCGAGGGTGTTGTTGCCGCTGTTGAGGTCCACGTACTGGTTGATGGCCGAGAGGCCCATGGCCACCGCCCCGGACCGGTCCATGGCCGCCTTGTCGACCACGGTGACCTTCAGCCCGTGCTTCTTGGCCCAGTAGGACGCCTCCACGGCCGCTCCGCAGGCGGCCATTCCGCCCCCGCAGATCAGCAGGTCGGTGTCGACCGTCACAGTCTCGAATTGCGTCATTGCCGTCGTCTCCTCTGGTGTTGCGTCGGCGGGGAAGAACGCCCTCCCCGTCGACGGGCGGTCCGGTGTCAGAGCGTCGCTACCTTCTCGAACTTGACGGGCCCACGTTCCGTGTTCAGGGACGCCGGCTCGCCCATCAGCGTCGGGCTCTTGAGATCGGAGTCGCCGGTCGGCCAGAGGTCGAACGGCTGGGCCTGGCCCTCCTGCACACCCCGGCGGATGGGGAACTTGAAGCGCTTGGGCCGGATCTCCGGGTCACGGAACTGGATGGTCCACATGATGTCCTCGGAGCTCCGCATGGCCGTCACCTTCGCACCCATCGGGACGAAGTCGGCGTAGCCGCGCACCTCGATCGCCTGATTCGGGCAGATCTTGACGCAGCTGTAGCACTCCCAGCACATCGCCGGGTCCTGGTTGAATGCCTTCATGGTGTCCTTATCGAGCACCATGAGATCGTTCGGACAGATGTACTGGCAGGCCGTCTTGTCGAGGGCCTTGCACCCGTCGCATTTGTCCGTGATCACGAAACTCGGCATGGCGTGCCCCCTTTCGAGGATGGACTGAGGTTTGCGCAAACCCTGCTGCTCGTCCCCCGTGCTCCGTTGGGTCTTCCCGGGCGCTGCTCGCGACGGCTGACCGTCCGGATCGGGAAGGGTGGCGTTCCGTCCCGATGGGAAGGTGCGCCCGCGGCGACGCTGGAGGGCGCCGTCCGCGGAGGTGTCGAGCCGCCGTCACGGGCTCCGGGGAGCCCCGGTATGTGACTCAGTATCACGATCGTCGGCCGTGCGTGATTTTTGTCACGGTTGCACCATCGTATAGTTTGCGCGGGCTCCCGGAGGGAGTCAAGGCCGATCGAGATTTTTTTCTCGATTTCTAGCCCGCACGCCGCTCAAAGTGTTGTCTTCATTGGCTTTTCGGCTATCCAGGGCGGTGGACCGAAATCGGGCGGGCGGCGCCGGATTGGCGGCGGCTCTCGGAGGGCTTCCACGCCCGTGTCGAGGCTAAATTGTGCACTGAGTCTCAGTATCAACTAGCCGGCGTGGAACGGGGGCCGCGGAGGGGTGGAGAGGGGAGGGAGAGGAGGTCGCGAGACGGGGTGCCGGGGGGCGCCGACCGCGGGGCCGGGGGCTACTCCGACTGGTGCGTCAGGTGGTACGCGACTTCGGCGAAGCCGAGGGAGAGGTGCTCGTTCCGCAGGCACGTCCCGGTCGGGACCGCCAGGCGGACGGGGGCGAAGTTCCAGACGGCCTGGATCCCGGCCGTGACGAGGCGGTCGCACACGTCCTGGGCGGCGGAGGCCGGGGTCGTGATGATGGCGAGACGGATGTGGTGCCGGTCCACGAACTCGTCCACCTGGTCGAGGTGGCGGATGGGACAGCCGGCGATCTCCTCGCCGACCTTGTTGGGGTCGGTGTCGAAGGCCGCCACGATCCGGAGCCCGTACTGGGCGAAGCCGCGATACGCCGCGAGCGCGCCTCCCAGGTGCCCGGCGCCCGCCAGGATGGCCAGGTGGGTCTGGTCGAATCCGAGGATCGTCCGGATCGTCCGGACGGTCTCGAGCGCGTCGAAGCCGACCCGCCCCTTCCCGCGCAACCCGATGGCGGCGAGGTCCTTGCGGACCTGGGTCGGATCCACGTCGATCACGGCCCCGACCTCCGCGCTCGTCACCGCGCCGGGGTCCTCCGGATCCCACCGGTCCGTGAGGAACCGGTGGTAGAGCATGAGACGCTCCAGAACCAGCGTGCTGAGGTGGACCAAGAGCGTGCTTCCCTCGCGGGGTGATCGATGCGGTCGAGCGAGGGATTGTAGACGAACGAGACGTTCGTCACAAGAAGCGGGACCGCCCTGGGATCACCCTTCCGGGACGCTCCCAGGCCTCACCCGCCGCAGCGGAACGAGTCCAGGATGGTGTTGAGCTGGATCATGTACTCGTACTTGTCCCTCCCGGGGGCGTACAGCCATGCGTCCAGCAGGTAGAGGCGATCCTGCCCGGGGCACACCACCGCCCGGGTGATGGTGGGCCCGGCGGCGGGCCAGTCGGCGGACGGCGGGTTCTGCCAGATGGCCTGGACCTCCCACGCGCGCGCGCCCGCGAGGTCGACGGGTCCCGACCGGACCATGCTGGTGTCCACCTCCTGGAGGGGGATCATCCCTTCGCCGGTGTCGACGTCCTGGGCGGCGGCCGCCGCCGCCTCTCCGAGCGCCTGCCGCCACGCCAGGAGCGGCCCGGCCGCGAAGAGGGAGTCCAGCGACCCGGGGACCGGGGTCCGCCAGGTCACCGTGACCTGGCGGATGAGCTCGTCGGGAGAGGGGTTGTCGTTGCGGAAGACGTAGAGCGAGTCCCGCGCGGTCCAGCGGTACACCTCGGGCACCAGCAGGGAGAATCCGGCTTCCCGGGCCAGCGTGTCGGCGAGCGCGCTGTCACGCCCGGAGATGAACATCCGGGCCAGCGCCCAGCGCCGGTAGTGGCGCTCGAACAGCTGGCTCAGCTCCGGCAGGCGCGGCGCCACCGCGGCGGGGTCCGGGGAAGGAAGCAGCAGCACGGTCACGAACTGGTTCCGTGACCAGACGTCGCGCGTCTGGAAGACCGTCGGCGGCGTGGGCTCCCCGTCCGCCTCGGCCACGGCGGGGGCCACCCACGGGTCCTGCGGCGTCCCGATCAGGAGGATCTGCTTGAAGCTCTGGACCCGGCCCCACTCGGGCGCGGTCGGGTCCGTGTACACCACCTGGAAGGCCAGCTCCTCGGTGACCGTCAGCACCGTCGGCTGCAGGGCCGACTCCACGGTGTCCTCGACCTGGCTCCAGAGTCCGGCGTCCGCGGCGACGTAGATGTCGTTGAGCTCTCCCGGCGCGAGCTCCATGGTGTCGCACGCCCCCGTGGCCGCGACCAGCGCCAGGGCCAGCGCCGCGGGGCCGGCGGCGGGGCGGGGCAGGGGGCCGGACGCGCGGACGGGGGGACGGTGGGTCGACATGGCCGGTTCCTCGGGCAGTGGGCGGCTCGATGGGAGGAATCTACACCTCGCGTGTCGTCCCGTCAGGCCGCGCCGGGCGGCCCGGGCTGCTCGGCCGTGCCGCCCGGCGCGCCCGCGCCCGGGTCCGGGCTCGGCCCCAGGTTGCGCTCGAGGAGCGCGCCCGGGTCGGGGTCCCGGCCCATGAACGCCCGGAAGAGCTCCTCCGGGGGCGCGGCGTCCCCCCGCTCGAGGATGGCCGAGACGTACTCCCGTCCGGTCTTCCGATCGAAGATCCCCGCCTGGCGAAAGCGGGTGAACGCGTCCGCGTCCAGCACCTCGGACCACAGGTAGCTGTAGTAGGCGGCGGCGTACCCCCCGGAGAAGAGGTGGGTGAAGGCCGCCAGGATGTGGTGTTCGGCGAACTCGGGCTCCGGGCTGAAGTCCCGGAAGCGCTCGACGGCGAAGGCCATCACGTCGTCGGTGTCCAGCTCCCGTGCCCCGGGCGCCAGCTCCTCGTGGAGCGCCAGGTCGACCGTTCCGAACGAGAGCTGCCGGAGCTGCCCCCATCCCCCGTTGAACCGCTTCGCGCGCACCATCCGGTCGAACAGGTCGTCAGGCAGGGGCTCGCCGGTCTCGTGGTGTCGGGCGAAGAGGTCGAGCGCCTGGCGCTCCCACGTCCAGTTCTCCATGAACTGGCTCGGCAGCTCCACGAAGTCCCAGGGCACGTTCAGCCCGCTCCGGCCCTTGACGGGGACCCGCGACGCGCAGTGGTGCAGGAGGTGTCCGAACTCGTGGAAGATGGTCTGGACCTCCCGGTGGGTGAGCAGGCTCGGCTGGCCGCCCTCCGGAGGGGTGAAGTTGCCGCAGATGACGCCCAGGTGGGGATCGAAGCGGCCATCCTCCCGGGGGCCCCCGGTGATGAAGTCGTTCATCCAGGCCCCCTGCCGCTTCTCCTTCCGGGGGAACCAGTCCGTGTAGAACGCCCCGAGCTTCGTCCCGTCCTCGTGGCCGAGCTCGTAGAAGCGGACGTCCGGGTGCCACACCTCGTCCACGTCCCGGGGTTCCGCCGAGATCCCGAACACCCGCTCCACGACCCGGAACAGCCCGTCCATGACCTGCTCGAGGGGGAAGTAGGGTCGAAGCATCTCGTCGTCGAGGTCGTACTCGGCCCTGCGCAGGTGCTCGCTGACGAAGCCGACGTCCCACGGTCGCAGCCGGTCGAGGCCCAGCTCCGTCGCGTGGCGGCGCAGCCGGTCCACGTCCCGAACCCAGTAGGGTCGAGTGAGCGCCACGAGGTCCCGCTCGAAGGCGATCGCCCGCTCGCCCGAGCCGGCCATGTAGCTCTCCAGGCGGTAGTCCGGGAAGTCCTCGTACCCGAGGAGCGTCGCCACCTCGTGCCGCGACCGGAGGATGTCCAGGATCAGCGGCCGGTTGTCGAACTCGCCGGCCCGGCACCGCCCGGTGTACGCCTCGAAGACGTCCCGCCGGATCTCCCGGTCCTCGACGTACTTGAGCACCGGCTCCACCGAGGGCTGGTCCAGGGTCAGCAGCCAGCCGTCCCGCTCCTCTTCCGCGGCCTTGGCCCGGGCCCGGGCCAGGGCCGGCGGGGGCATTCCGGCCAGTCGCTCCTCGTCTTCGACGAGCCGCTCCCACGCCGCCGTGGCGTCCAGCACGTTCTCGCCGAACTTCTGCTGGAGCCGGGCGAGCTCGACCTTGACCACCTCCAGGCGCTCCCGCTTTCCGGCAGGGAGGTCCGCCCCGGCCCGGCGGAACTCGCGCACCGTCTTCTGCAGGTGGCGCCGGCGGACCCCCTCCAGCGACGCCGCGTCGGCGCTCCGTCCGTACGCCTTCACCCGCGCCCAGAGCCCCTCGTGGAGGGGGAGACGCGTCCAGAACGAGCTGATCTCGGGCAGCACCTCGTTGTACGCCTCCCGCAGGGGGCGCGTCTCCGCCACGGACAGCAGGTGCCGCACCGGGTTGATGCGCTCCTCGACCCAGCTCGTGATGTCGTCGAGCTCGCCGAGCACGGCGTCGAAGGTGTCCGGCCCCTCGCGGCCCGCCAGGTCGTCGATCCGCCGGCGCCCCCGCTCCAGGATCTCCCGCACGCCGGGTCGGACGTGCTCGGCCCCGAGGCGGTGGAAGGGGATGCGATACGACTCCGAGAGGAGGGGGTTGGCGTGGTCGCTCACGGCGCTCTCATCGGTCGGTGTCCCGGTCGCCCGGCGTCGGTGGGGGGTCGCCGGGAGGGTCGGCCGCTCCTCCACCGGCGTTGGACGGCCGGGCCAGGAGCGTCCCGAGAGCCAGCTCCTCTCCCGGCCGGCATCCGGGGGAGAGCTCCCACCGACCGTGCTCCGTCAGGAGGATCACGGTGCTGCCCAGGTGGAAGGCCATGATCTCCTCGCCCCGCTCCACCGCGACCGGGGGGTCGTACGCCCGTTCCCGGGGCAGCTCGTCCTTCCGGTTGGTCACCCAGGGACGGTCGTCGCTCCCGCTCCAGGCCGGGTCGAAGGCGGCGGAGATGCGCCCGACGTTGTACGCACCCACGGCCACGAGGGCGACGCGGGAGGTGGGGGTCTCGGGGGGGCGGGCCGGGTCGGGGTCCGGGTGCCCGTCGAGGAGGCACAGGAGCCGCTCGTTGCGGACGAACAGACCTTCCGTGCCCGAGACCGACGGGCCGTTCACCGGGAGGAGCCCACCGGGGACGTAGCGGGCGGCGGGGATCGTGCCCGCCAGGGGTGCGTGGATGCGGTGGTAGTGCCGCGGCGACAGGTAGAGCGTCACGAACCACCCCCCTTCGTAACGGGCGGCCTCGTCCGCGTCCCCCAGGAGCTCGGCGGCCGAGTAGCTGCGCCCCTTGGCCTGGAGCAGCCGGCCGCCGTCCACCGCTCCCACCTGCCCGACGATTCCGTCCACCGGGGTGGCGAGGCCCGGCCCGTCCGGCCAGCGTCGAGCCCCCTCCTTCAGCCGGCGGACGAAGAAGTCGTTCAGCGACCCGTACTCCTCGAGGGGTCGGGAGGCCTCCGAGACGTCGATGCCGAACGCCTTGGCGAACGCGCCGAGCACCGGACGTCGGACGTTCTCGGGAAGCGGCACGTCGGCCAGGCGGCCCATGCTCCGGCTCAACCCCGCCTGGGGGAGGCGGCGGAGCAGCGCCAGGACGGCCTTCCACCGGAGAGACGGCGGGTCGGGGGTGACGGCGGGAACGTGCATGGGTCCGTGTACTCCCCTCCGGAACGGCGGGTCCGCCGGAGGCGGGGTGTCACCCGGAGGCCGCGGGACCGTATGTTCGCAACGGTCGCTCGGCCATGGCTCCGACCCGAGCGGGAGGCTCCCGCGAGGTGACCTCATGATCTTCGACGTCAGCCCCGCCAGCGCCGCGGACGGGGCGCCCTCGTCCGGCTTCCGGAGGGCCCGCTCCGCGGGCGCGTCCCGGGTGCGGCTCCACCTCCTCGCGCTGCTCGCGGCGGCCCACGTCCCCGGCGGCGTCGCCGCCCAGGCCGTCCAGGGCATGATCTACGACGAGGCGTCGTCGTCGCCGCTGGCCGACGTCGAAGTGCGGCTGCTGACGCCGACCTACGACGAGGTGGCGGTGGCCCGGACGGACCGGCTCGGGCGCTTCATGCTGAGGTCCGACGCGGCCGGCCCGTACGTCCTGTCGGCGTCGGCCGAGGGGTACGTCGCGACGCCTCCCCACGACGTCCAGCTGCAGGCAGACGTGGTGTCGAGCGTCGTGCTGGCGCTCCGTCCGGCGCCGGGCGTGCGGCTCCGGGGCCGCGCCGCGGAAGGTCCCGACGCCTACGTGTACGGGCTGGTGGTGGACCGGGAGGGCCAGGACCCCGTGGAGGGCGCGGAGGTCACGCTGATCGCCGCGGGCGACACGGTGCGGACGCTGACCCGGTGGAACGGCCGGTTCGTGGTGCCCGAGCTCCCGCCGGGGCCGGTGACGGTGCGGGTGGAGCACCTGGCGTACGCGCCCGAGGAGCGGCTGGTGGAGATGGAGGCCGGGAAGGCGTACCAGATCGACGTGACGATGCGGCAGCAGGCGATCGAGCTGCCGGGGATCGAGGTGACGGTGCGGGCCCGGTCCATGGCCCGCTACCTCCAGCCTTTCTACCAGCGGATGGACCTCGGCCTGGGCGGAGAGTACCTGTCGCGCCGGGACCTGGAGGCGTGGGGCCCCCAGCCGGTCGGGTACGCCCTCTCGAAGCTCCCCAGCGTGCGCGCCTACCGGGGGCTGGGCGGGTACTGGGACCTGAGCGCCCGGGGGCGGGCCGGCGCCTGCCGGGGCGCCGCCGTCTTCGTCGACGAGCTGCTCGTCCACCGGCCCGAGCAGGGCGCCACCGACATGCTCGAGATGTCCACCTCCGAGGTGGAGGGGATCGAGTTCTACCCCGGTCCGGCGACGCTGCCGCCGGAGTTCAACTACCCCGGCGTGGAGTGCGCCATCGTCATCTGGACCCGGCGCGGCGGCTGAGCCCGGGGGAGTACGCGCCCCGGGGACCTTTGGGGACCTACCCGCCGGGCCGTGCGCGCCCCGGAACGGAGTTCTCCCGACTGCCGCTCCGGCGTCGCCCCTCCTATCATCCCGGCGTCCCTTCCGCATCCCCCGTGAAGCCGGGCGCCGCGTCTGCGCGGACGCGGGCAGGCCCGGAGAGGAGCGCCGATGCGCGACGTAGTGGAGCGGCTCTGGCCCGAGCTGCAATGGATCGAGGACGACGACCTGCGGGAGTCGGTGACGCTCACGTGGGTGCGCGCCCTGGAGCGGAGCCCGCTGGAGGCCGACGACCTCGAGGAGATCCCGTTCACCCTGCTCGTCCCCGACTGCCCGGCCACGTTCATGCAGCACAAGCGGTGCGTGGTCCACATCGCCCGGGACGGGGCCCGGGCCATGGAGCGCTTCATGGGCCATGCGCTCCCCATCGACCACGACACGGTGATCGCCGGCGCCATCCTGGCCGACGTCGGCAAGCTCCTGGAGTACGAGCGGGGCGAGGACGGGACGGCCCGGCAGAGTGAGCGCGGCCGGGCGCTCCGGCACCCCTTCACCGGGGTCGCGCTGGCGCTGGAGTGCGGGGTGCCCGACGGGGTGTGCCACGTCATCGCGGCCCACGCCGCGGAGGGCGACCTGGTGAAGCGGACCCCCGAGGCGATCGTGGTCCACCACGCGGACTTCATGGCGTACCTCCCTTTCCGCGCCTGACGGGACCGGCCCGCCCGGGGGCGTCACCCCCGACCCCGCGCCGTGCCCCCCCGCCCGGGCCGGGCTCCGGGGCGGCCCGTGAAGACGCCGACTCCGCGAGTCGGGTCTCTCCCTATCCCCGGGTCGGGGAATCCCCCACAGACGGTGGCTCCGGACGCGCCTTAGGTTGGGGACAACGGGAGGGAGCATCCCGATCTCGCCTCCGAGGGCCTGGCCATGTCCGCCACCGTCACCGATGTCGTCGCCCGCTGGGCGGCGACCCTCCGCTTCGACGACCTCTCCCGGGGAGCGGTCCGGGAGGCGAGGCGGTACCTGCTGGACTCCCTGGGGTGCGCCCTGGGGGGGTACCGCCAGGAGGACGTGCGGATGGCCCTCGAGGTCCTGGACGAGATCGCGGGCGAAGGACCGGCCACCGTTCTCGGGAGCGGCCGCCGTACGGACGTCGTGTCCGCCGCCCTGGCCAACGCCCTCATGGTCCGGGTGATGGACTACAACGACATCTACTGGAAGCAGGATCCGTCGCACCCGTCGGACATCATCCCCGCCGCGCTGGCCGTGTGCGAGCGCCAGGGCCTGGGCGGGCGTGACCTCGTCGTCGGGATCGTCCTGGGCCACGAGATCGAGATGCGCCTCTGCGAGATCGCCGTGCCGGGGATCCGCGAGCGGGGATGGCACCACGCGACGCTGACGGCGTTCGCCTCGCCGGTGGTGGCGGGGCGGATGATGGGGCTCGACGCCGAGGCCATCCGGCACGCCGTCGGCATCTCCGCGTCGCGCCACGCGACGCTGGGGGCGGTGACCGCCGGCGAGCTCACGATGATGAAGAACACGGTCGACCCCATGGCGACCCAGTCGGGGGTGCTGGCCGCCC
>JASFUL010000063.1:0-16238 GCA_050050315.1 Gemmatimonadota bacterium | reverse complement strand
CGCCCCAGTTGGCGTGGTAGAAGTCGGGCTCGCGCGCGGCGTCCGGACAGAGGTGCAGCCGGCCGGGGAGCGAGCCGTCCTCGCGCTGCGCCGCCAGGAAGTTCAGCAGCGAGCCCCTCGCCACGGACGGATCGGCGGCCCAGCGCGTCTCCAGCATGTGACACTGGGCCGAGTAGGAGATGGGCCAGTGGAAGTACTCGATCCCCTCGGCGACGGCGGGGTGGGGGTATCCCCGGGGTCCGGGGGCGAGCCGGTTGAGGTGCAGGCCGTAGATCCGGTAGTCCCAGCAGCGGGCGATCCAGGGGTCGGAGCAGGAGAAGCGGGGCCAAGCTTCCAGCGCCGCGCACCAGCCTGGGGTCCCGGCGCCGGGGGTGGCGGGACGTGGGTGGGGGGATGCGGTGTCGCCGGACGGGTCGGGAGTCCCGCTCCCCTCGGCGAGAAAGCCCGGGGTCCGCACCCGCAGCGTGAACGAGACCGCCCGGTCCGGTGCGCGCCCGGCGTCGGCCAGGGGCAGCGCGACCGCGACGTGGACGAGCCCCTCCTCCCCGGACCCCCGCACCGCCGGCTCGTCGCCGAGGCCGTCCTGCCAGAGCTCGGGGAAGGGGCTGAGGCTCCAACGGGGGGTCTCCCGGCCCTGGGAGCGGACCGCGCGGCGGTCCACCCGGGGCTCCCCCGTCGGGGGACGGCCGGGTTCCGCCGCAGCTCCGTCCCCGCCGTCCGGCGCCCGTACGGGCTCCGGCGGGCCCGCCCCGGGGGATGCCGCCACCAGCGTCCCGACCAGGTCGAAGCCCAGCTCGGCCTCCAGGTCGTTGCGGTGCGCGACGCGGCGGCGCCACGCCACGCCGCCCTCGATCGCCCCGTCCATCCGCCCCGGGGGGGCCGGGAGCTGCGTGAAGGCCGCGAGCCATCCGTCGGCGCAGGCCCCGTCGCCCCATCCGTCGGGGGGCTCCACGGTCCAGACCGACCCGAAGCGGGCGCCGGTCAGCACGGTCCGCTCCTCGATCAGGACGGGTCCGCCGGGGCCGGCCTCCCAGCGTGCGACCAGCCGGTCCGGGCGCCAGCTCCGTCCGAGGGGCCGGAGCGGCACCTCGCGCCCCCGGGCGTCGACGAGCGCCACGGTGAAGAGCGGCCGCACGGGGAAGTGGAAGACGTGGGCCTCGTCCCAGAACCCCGGTCGGTCCAGGTGGTCCGGCAGGGGGGGCGCCCACAGGACGCCCTCGCCGGCCGACAGGTACCACTTGTCCGGGCGCGCCAGGGCGTCGAGGCGGGCCCGGGTGTCGGGGAAGCCCATCAGCCCGCTCCCCGGCGGCTCCGGAGGAGGGAGACGAAGTCGGACGCCCGGGTGGGCGGGTGGGCCTCGAGCCCCTCGAGCACCGGGGTGGCGGCCTCCAGGAAGGGCCCCCAGCCCTGGAGGGTCGGCTCGGTGGGCGCGTCGCCCGGCTGCCGGACGTCGTGGATCACGTTGCCCTCGATGGTGAACCCGGGGGGCACGGCCTGGCGGGCGATGGGGCGCTGCAGGCAGTAGGGCTCGCCTCCGTCGTACGCCTCGTTCTGGCCGGTACGCAGAAAGACGTTGTCCACGAGCCGTCCCGGACGCTCGTCGGCGGCCGGGGGATCGCTCCGGTCGACGATGATCCCGCACGCCCCCGTGTCGAAGACGGCGTTCGACTCGAAGACACCCACGGGGGCGCCCTCGCCCGCGCCCCAGTAGGCCAGCCCCCAGGTGAGGACGTGCTCGACGACGTTGCGGCGGGCGTCCACCCGGGCGTCGACGAAACCCCCGATCCCCTTCCAGTAGCGGGTGACCCGGTTTCCCACCGCTTCCACCCGGGCGTTCCACGTAGCCCCGATCCCCGTCCCGCGCCCACCGCCGTGGCGCCCCCCCGACGCCGCATCGACGCCGTCGATCAGGTTGTCCACGACCCGCGCCCGGGCGCCCCGGTAGAGGGCCACGCCGTCCCACGAGTTCCGGACGATCTCGCAGCCCCGGAGCGTCAGGTCGGCGTCCTCGCGGACCGCGACCCCCGCGATCCCCACCACGACCGAGTGCACCGCCGCCGAGTCGCCCAGGTTGCCCCGGATGGCGCACTCCTCCACCGTCACGGGCCCGCCCCGGACCACCACGCCCGCGTCGGTGGCGCGTCCGTCGGGGTCGCGCGTGCCCCCTGTTACGGTCAGGCCGCGGAGGGCGCAGTCGGTGCACCCGTCGAAGAGGACGCCGTACCCCGCGTCGGTGCGGATCACCACGTCGGCGGGGCCCGCCCCGTCTCCCTCGAGGACGATGCCCGCGCCGGCGAGGCGGAGGCCGCGGCTGGCCGGGACGGCCTGGTCCGGGTCCTCGCAGTTGCCGCAGCGCGGGTCGGTGTAGTCGACGGGCGCGAGCACGTAGAGGCCCGGCGCGAGGACCACCCGGGCGGGCCCCTCCAGCGAGTCCAGGAGGGCCTGGAGCCTCGCGCCCGCCCCGAACCCGCCCTCGAGGCGGATCACGGGTGGCCCCGGCGGCGCGTCCGGGGAGCAGCCGCCGGCGAACGCGGCGAGGAGGGCGAGAAGGGCCGCCCGGACCGCGCGCGTCCTCGTCGTCGGCCGTGCCGCCGGCGGTGGAGCCGGTCGGGGGGTGCGGGCGGTCATGCCCGTCAAGCTAGTGGACGGGGTGGGGGGCCGCTATTCGGGGCGATTCGGCCCCGCGGGTGCGGATCGGGGGCGGCGGACGCCGCCCGTCAGCCCCTCGCTACGCCGGAGGTGACGAGGGGAGGGCGCCAGGGGTGGCGGTGGCGTCAGGGGGAGGTCGCGTCGAGGAGCGCCCGGGCCCGGGCCCAGACGGCGTCGAACATGGCCTCCGTCAGGGTGCCGGTGAACGTGTTCTGCTGGCTCGGATGATACGAGCCCAGGACGGTCACGGGGCCCGGACCTCCGTCCGGGGGCGCCCCCTCCAGGGCCACTTCCTGCCCGTGCCCGAACGGCGGCCGGGGCTTCGGCACCGACCAGCCACGGTCCCCGAGGATCCGGAGCAGGTGGTTCCAGGCGTAGCCGCCGAGGGCCACCATCACGCGGACCCGGCGCGCGAGCTCGATCTCGCGCTCGAGATACGGACGGCAGTTGCGGCGCTCGTCGGGCGTCGGACGGTTGGCGGGGGGCGCGCAACGCACGGGGGCCGTGACGAGGGCGTCCCGGAGCTCGAGGCCGTCCCCCCGGGCGACGGCGCGGGGCCGACTGGCGAATCCGGCGCGGTGGAGGGCCCGGAAGAGCCAGTCCCCCGAGCGGTCTCCGGTGAACATGCGACCGGTGCGGTTGGCGCCGTGGGCGGCGGGCGCGAGGCCGACGATCAGGAGCCGGGCGGCGGGGTCGCCGAAGGCCGGGACCGGGCGGCCCCAGTAGGTCTCGTCGGTGAAGGCGGCGCGCTTCTCCCGGGCCACCCGCTCGCGCCACGCCACGAGCCGGGGACAGCGTCGGCACGCCACGACCCGGGCCTGGAGCTCCTCGAAGTCCGGCCCGTCCGGGGGCGGGCTCATTCCTCCGTCGGCAGGTCGGCTTCGGTGAGGCCATTCGCCGCGTCGACGCCCTCCGCGAGGAGCGTGCGCAGCCCCTCCCGGAGCTCGTCGGCCCCGAGGGCGGGACGCAGCGGCCGGCTCGCCTCGATCGGGACGCCCCCCCGCCTGCGGGAGGCGGCCACCGTGATCACGAAGCGATCGGGGCCCTCGGCCCGGATGAGGATCCGGCGCTCCATCCCCTCCCGATACCACTCGAGCGTGCGGTCGGGGACCTCGGACTGGTTCCGGAAGAGGTCCAGGCCGTTGGCCAGGGCGAAGATGTTCAGCACGGAGTCGACGGAGAGGAGAACTTCCTCGTGATCGCCGGACATCGTCCTCCTCCGGATCCTCGTGAGACAACCGGCGACCCCGCGACGGGGGCACCCGTTCTTGGTAGACGCGATCGCCGCCCCGGAGGTTTCCGCGCGCTCCGGCGGATCTCGTCCCGGCGGCGGGAGAGCTCCCCCGGCCGCCCGGCCCGGGGACGGCCTCGTGCCGCCCCTAGCGGAAGTAGAAGTTCACGACCAGACCGGAGCGGAAGGTCCGGACGTTGGAGGTCGCGCTGTCGGAGCTGCTCTCGTTCGCGAGATTCCTCGACTCGATGTCGCTGGTGGTCCAGGCGACGCCGGTGTGCCCCGCGATTCCCAGGCGGTCCACCGGGTACCACTCGGCTCCGATCGCCAGGGACCCCAGGACGGTGAACGTCTCGTCCTCGGAGCGCCGTTCCCCGTTCACGTCGAGATGAGAGCGCTCCCACCCCACGGAGACCTTGGTGCGCAGGTACGGAGAGACCGGACCCATGCGGGCGCCGTACCAGCGCAGGGAGGGCCCCACCGCCAGGGACCACGTCGTGCCCTCCGCCCGTACGGTGAGGCCCGACTGCTCGACCTTCTGGTCTCCGTCGGACCAGTTGAGGTCCACCTCCAGGCCCAGGTTCGCCCGATCGCTCACCATGCGGTATACGCCGAGGTTGGTGACCTCGTCCGGCTCGAAGAGGGTGAACATCACGGACCAGTCGCCGGCCGTCGGCACGTCCGCCTGGGCCTCGCCCCGCTCCACGCAGAGGGTCAGCAGCGCCGCGACCGCCGTCACGAGCGGGACGGTCCAGCGGACGATTCCATGTGGCACGGAGGGGCTCCTGTGGTCGAGATGGCGGCGGGCCTGGACGGGCACGCCTGCACGTACGGGCCGTGGGACGCGCGGTTACGGACCCCAGGCCGCCCAACGGGTCGATCGGACCCGGCCGGGCCGAGCCGGCGCGACGCCACGGCGGCGGATCCGGCCGTCGCCGGGGGACCACCATCATGGGTCGCCGGGACGACGAGCGCACGTCCCGGGTCCCTCAGACCTGGAAGACGGCGACCTCCGGCCGCGCCCCGATGCGCAGGGGGACGAAGGAGGTGCCGACCCCCCGGGACACGTAGAGAGGTGGCCCTCCTTCCCGGTACCACCCCTCGACGTAGCGCCCGCTGCCCGGTGGCGTGACGCGGATGCCTGCGATGTCCACCTGGCCGCCGTGGGTGTGGCCCGAGAGCATCAGGTCGAAGGGGGCGGCCTCGAGGAGGTCGCGCTGGGCCGGACAGTGGGCCAGGAGGACGCGGACCTTCCCGGGGACGGGCTCGTGGGGGGACCCGGAGGGATCGGGTCGCCCCGCCACCAGGTCGTCGAGCCCGGTGATCACGAGCTCGCGCCCCTTCACCGACAGCGCAGCGGTCTGGTTCACCAGCAGCCGTCCTCCCCGGCGGCGGAGCACCGACGCGAGGGCTTCGGGTTCCACCCCGCCCCAGTACTCCCAGTTGCCGAGGACCGCCAGGAGAGGCACGCTCCCGGGGAGCGCCCCCAGCAGCTCGTCGAGGGCGCCCAGGCCCCGGGGCTCCTCGACCGTGTCCCCGGTGAGGAGCACGAGATCGGGGTCCGCGTCCACCACGGCCCGGGTCAGCTTCTCGTGGACGGCCCCCAGGCGTCCGAGGTGGAGGTCGGAGAGCTGCACGAGGGTGAGCGGATCGGAGACGCCCTCCCCGGCGACCCGGTGACGGGTCACCTCGAGTCGGCGGGGCTCGACGAGGCCCCCGTACGCCACCGCTCCCGCGGCCGCCCCTCCCGCGAGGGCCGCCGCCCTCAGGAACACCCGTCTGTCCATGCGTATCCCGACCACCGTCTCGCGCCTTCCCTCGCCCCGCGCCACTCGATTCCGCTGCGAGCACCCGAGCGCCGCTCTCGCGGCCGCAACTCGTGCTTCCGCGATCGGCCGGGAGCGGGGACCTTCCGGACCGAAGATACGTGGCCCCGACCGGGTGGCGATACGGCGTCGCCCGGCCCGGAGCGGCGGACCCCGGGGGCGTCGGACTCCGGGGACGGCTGAACCTTCCCCACCCGCCGGACGTAGTGTCTGTACGCGTCGATGGCCGCAGTCGGCGCCGCCGGACCCACCCCTTCGCTGGAGTCGACCGTGCCCGCGGACGCCGACCTTCCCGCCGTGGTCCCGCCGGGGAAGCCGGACTCCGCGCCGCCCCCGTCGGGTCCCCCCCTCCTCCGCGTCGCGGGCGTCTTGCTGACCGCGGCCCTGGCGGTCGCGACGGCGCTGGGCGTCGCCGCGCTCCTGGGGGACGGGTTCCGGGAGGCCGTCCTGGTGGAGGTCGAGACGGCTCCCGCGGGCTCCCTGCCGGCCTACTCCGACGTCCCGAGCGAGGCGACCCGCTTCTTCGCCGACCGCGACACCGTGGCGGTGCGCGTCCCGCGCGACATGACGGTGGCCGACTTCCTCGCCCTCTACCACCTGGAGAACAACCCGGCCGCCCGGGAGGCGCTGCGCGACCAGCTCGGCGCGGCGGCCCCCACGGACCGGCTCCGGGAGGGCGACCGCGTCACCCTCCCCCTCACCCTGCGGAGGGAGAACCGATGAGCGAGCGGACCCCGCCCCCGGCGTCGGGAGGCTCCGGCGCCGGGGGGCCGGCGTCGCCCGGCCCACGACCCACTCCGGACGATCCGTTCGACCGCGGCCAGCGCGACGCGGAGGCGCTGCGGAGGGCCGTGGAGGGGCTCCGGGAGGACGTGGCGGCCCTGGTCCGGGACGAGGTCGCGCGGGCCGGGATGTCGCGGTCCGAGCTCGAGAGGCTCGTGAGGGACGCCGTCTTGCGGGAGAGGCCGAAGGGCGGCCCCCCGGGCTCGCCCTGGCGGAGCGTGGCGCTGGCGGGCGTCGGGGTCGTCGTCGGCCTGGCGGTGGGCGCGGTGGGCTACCGGACGCTGGTAAGTCCGGTGGACGATGACACGCCTACGGCCGTCGAGGCGTCCGCGCCGGCCCCGCCGGCGGAAGGGGGAGAGGGGACGCCGGCGGCCGCGGACCCGGCCGCCCGCGATCCCGCCCCCCTCTCCGGGACGTCCCCGTCCGAGCGGGCGGCGCTCTACGACTCGCTGCTCGACTCCCGCTCCGAGCGGTTGGTGCCGCTGATCGAGAGGCTGGAGGCCGCGGGTCCGGCGGTGCCGGTGGCCGAGGCGGCCCGGACGTGGCGGGCCGGCGGCGCCCTGGACGCCGGGGGACGACGGCGTCTCCACGACGCCCTCGTCCAGCTGGCCCTGAACGACGAGGCCGGCGCCGGGCTGGCCCTGGACGGTCTGCTGACGCGGGACCCGTGCCGGGGCAACTCGTGCGGCGCGCTCCTCGAGCTGTGGCGGACGCGGGGAGAGGAGCTGGGGATGCCCGAGCTGCCGGCCGAGCCGGCGAGCGATACCCCGACGCTGGGCGTGGCCGAGCGGGTGCTGGTCCTGGGCCGGCTGGAAGCGGCCGGGCCCGGGGCCACCGAGCCCGCTCCCGGGGACACCGGCGACTCCGGTGAGCGCGGCGGGTCGGGAACCCGATGACCGCCCTGGAGCTGGACCGGCACCTGCTGGCGTCCAGCGCCACGCGCTGGGACACGGCGTGGCGGACGTACGGGTGGACCCCGGCGCTGGAGGGTCCCCGGGCCAGTCGCCTCGAGGAGGCGGTGCCCTGGGGCACCCGGTCCGCCCGCCTGGACCGGCCGCCCCGGCTCTCGGGATCGGTGGCGGACGTCCTCGCCCCCGGGAACCTCGCCCGCCTGGGGCGGGCCTACCTCCCCATGGACGGGCGGCTCGGCTTCTCCCTCTGGGGGGCCGTGGGCGAGTCGCGGGTCGGCTCCGAGTGGCGGGTGGCCACGCACACCGTGCTCCTGGACGAGGACGCGTTCCGCCGTCTGTCGGGCCACCCCGCGGGGCTCCTCGCCCCGGGGGGGACCCCGGCGCCGTGGCTGCGCTCGCTGGCCGAGGGAATCGACCTGGGCGAGCCGGCACCGCTGCCGCCGATCCGGGTCGACGGGTCGCCCTCGCTCCGGGAGGCGATGGCCCGGGATCGTCTGGCCGAGCTGCGCGCCCTCCTCCGCACGCTTCGGGCCTCCCGTTCCGACGGTGGGGCCGGTCTGGCCGCCGAGCTGGCGGACGTCTACGAGGCGCTGGCGGCGGCCGTCGAGGGGACGTCGTTGAAGCACGTGGCGGTGCGGGTCGGCGAGGACGAGGGGGGTCGGGCGCTGCTCCGGCTGGTCTGGCTCTCGCTTCCCCTCGAGGATCGCCTGCGCGTGTTCTACGTGACCGAGCAGCGCCGGGCCGAGCGGCCCCCGGGGCACCTCCTGGGGCTTCCCGAGGACGAGTGGGGGCGGTTCGTGCCCGGGGACGCCTGGATCCTGGGGGCGTCCGAGCCGTTGGGCCCGGTCTCGCCCGGGCGGCGGCACTGGGCGAGGCTCCTCGCGGCCGGCGACGGCCTGGCGGCGTTCGAGCGCGCCGACGGGCGGGCGGAGGGGTCGGGATGGCGGATCGTGGGAGCCGACGACCTCCGCCCCCTGGCCGAGCACGCCCGCTGGCGCAGGGAGTGGAAGACCGAGGGGCCCACGGTCGGAGCCGTCGAGGCGCTCCTGCGGAGGGAGCGAGGGCGCCCGGGAGGGCCTCGCCTCGGGGCCGTCGGCGACGCGCTGGGCCGCGTCGTGGCCGCGGGCGCTCCCCCCGCCGAGGCCGTCGGCCTGCTCTCGGGCCTCGACGGCGACGCGGTGGAGGTGGTGGTGCGGGGCGCCGTCCGCGTCCTTCGGGGGCGCGGCCGCAGGGCGGACGCGGGGCGGGTACGGGCCGCCGCCACCGAGGCGTTCGGAGGTCGTGGGACCCTGGCCCGGGGGCTCCACCGGATGGTCGACCGGGAATCCGACGCGCTCCGGGCCCTGCTGGGGGCGGCGGACGGGCCCGGGGCCCTGGTCCGGGCCGCGTTCCGACCGGCGGCGGCGGGCGACCCGGTGGCCCTGGAGATCGGGCGCCTCTCCGTGGCGGCGCGTCCGTGGGACGGCGAATCGGGCGCGGCACTGGCCTCGGCGCTCCCCCTGGACGTGGACGGGGCCCGGGAAGCGGGGGCCGAGCTGCTGCTGGCCCTGGTCCGGGAGGGGGCGGACGTGCGGTCGGTGGAGGCCGTGGCGGCGCCGCTCCTGGACCGCCTGCCGCCCGAGGCGGTGGCCGACCTGGCGGAGCCCCTTCTGGAGCTGGCGGCGGGGCCCGCACCGGGGGGGCGCGTCGAGGCCCTGCGTCGGGCGGCCGTCCTCCGGGCGGTGGAGGGGGGTGGGCGCGAGCTCGACGGGCCGGTGGCGGAGTTGATCCGTCTGGGCGGCCGGACGGCCCCGCCGGGGCTGGCCCCGGCTCCCTGGCGGGCCCTGATCGACGCCGCGCCGGCTCCCTGGCTCGGGAGGGCGCCCGTGCTGGAGGCCCTCGCCGAGGCGCTGGATGCCGGAAGGCGGCCCCTCCTGCACCCGGACGTCACCCCCACCCTGCGGGAGCTGGCGTCCCTCCTCGCCCGGCGGGTCCTGCTCCGGGCCGGGCCCGGCTCGCTCGATCGGCGCCAGGCCGACGCGCTGCTCCGCCTCGTATGGCTGGAGGGCGACGGCGCCACGCCGACCTGGCTGGTCGGCACCCGTCCCGACGCGGCCGCGGCCCTCCTGGCGCAGCTGATCGTGGCCCCGGCGCCGCTGGAGCTGGAGCCCATGCTCCGTGACGCCTTCGTGGAGGCCGTGGAGACCGCGCCCCGGTCCGACGGTCTCGAGCCCCTCGCGGCCGAACTGCGGGCGTGGGCGCCGGCCCTCCACGAGCGTGCCGGCCTGGCGGGGACGGGCGAGCGGTTCGTGCCGCTGGGGAGGGCCTGATGGACGCCCCCGCACGCTGCATCACCTGCCGCGAGCCCCTGGACGAGCAGGGGCGCTGCCCGGAGTGCGAGAGCAAGAAGCCCCACGACGCCCTCGCCCTCGAGGAGCGGCTGCGGAGGCTGCGGGAGGAGGTGGCCCGGGAGCGGGGGAGCGAGGCCCCGGCGGAGCCCCGCTCTGCCCTGTGGCGCCGGAAGAAGGCGCAGCTCGAGAAGGCCAAGAAGGAGGCCGAGCGGCAGACGGCGCGGAAGGCGAAGGAGGAGGCCCGGAAGGAGGCGAAGGAGGAGGAGGCGGCGGCGGGCGGGAAGGCGAACGGAGGGACGGCGAGGACCGGGACGGCGAAGGACGTGGGAGAGGCGGCGAGCACGGAGGCCGAGGGAGATTCCGGGAAGGAGGTGGAGCGCGGGACGAAGCCGGCGGCGCAGGAGGAGGAGGCCCGGGAGGTGCCTCGACCCGAGCCCCGCGTCTACCGCTCGGGCGTGTCGGAGTCGGGCATCCGGGCCCGGGAACTGGACGTCACCGATCCTCGCCACGGCAGCGAGGCGGTGGCCGAGCTCATCGAGCACCGCCGCAAGGGGCTGGGGAAGATCCTGGGGCTGGCGGGGCTGCCGCGGCACGGCAAGACGAAGCTCGCCGACCGGCTCCGGGAGCGGTACGCCGAGCGACCGGGCGCGGACCTCCGCTACGACAAGACGGAGCGGGGCGAGGTCAACATCTACTACATCCCGGGCCGGCGGGAGCACCACGTCCTGGTGGACGTCGCCGGCGAGGACTTCCAGGCGCTGGGTGACTACGAGCGTGATCTGCCCGCCCTCATGCGGCGCTTCCTGTGGCCGGTCCTCCAGGAGCTCGACGGCCTGTTTCTGCTCATGGCGCTGCCGATCGTGTGGGCCGGCTGGAACCCGGAACCCGGCCAGGGGGACCGGCGGGCGGAGCCGAGCGAGCGGGATGAGATCGGGATGCGGGAGGCGACCCAGCGGATGCTCGACGCGCACCGCATGCTGCTCAAGTACGCCATGGTGGCCCGGGACCTGAAGCGCATCCGCAAGGCGATGCCCCAGCTCGGCCTCAGCGCCGAGGAGGCCCCCACCCGCAACCAGGTCGACGACGCCTTCCAGACGGCCGGACGGCTGGAGATCCCGGTGGCCATCGGCTTCAGCAAGGCGGACCTGTACGCCCCCGGCGGGTCCCGGAGCGGGGAGGGACGCGGCGACGACCGGAGCGGATTGTACACGCCGGACCTCCCGGGCGGGGGCGGCCGGGCCGCGCCGCCGCTGCACCCGCTGTACACCGACCCCCTCGTCCTCGGGCACCTCCATTTCCCGGAGCTGTTCGACTTCCTCGAGGAGCGGGTGCGCTTCTTCAAGTTCGACTTCGTGCAGGCGCTGGTGGACCGGAGCGAGAGCCCCGACCCCCAGGAGGCCACGGCCGACGCCACCGACGCGTCCCGGGAGACGCTCCTGGGCGCCGAAGGGCTCGTCGAGTTCTTGACGCGCCATCCGTGGCGCGTCCCGGGGATCGGCACCGCGACCGCCATCGCCCTCGATCGGCGCCTGCGGCCCGACCGGTGGGACCGGAGCCTCCTGAGGCGGCTGCACGACCGGCGGCCGGGAGAAGGGCGATGATCCGCCGGGCGGCGCGGCGCCTTCGGCGCGCGGTCACGGGGACGGGCCGTTGGGTTCGACCGGGCCGGGGCTCGGTGGCGCTCCTGGCCTTCGGCGTGGCCGTCGCGGCGGGGGGCGCGGGGTGGCTCTGGACGTGGGCCACGGCCACGGCGTCCCCGGCGCGCACCCTGGCGCTGGCCGCGTCGGTGCACCGGGGGGAGCTGCCGCTGGATTCGGCCCTCGAGGTGACGTGGACGTGGTCGGTGGGGGGAACGGCGGCGCTGGAGAACCGCTGGCTCACGCTCGTGGAGCCGCGGCTGCCCCCCGGCCTCTGCCCGGCGGCTCCGGCGGCGGAAGGGTCGGGGGAGGCGGAAGGCGACGGCGGGCTGGCGGCGGCCCTCCGGCGTCTCGACGCCGGCGTGAGACGGGACGCGAGCCGCGAGGAGCTGGAGCGGCGGATCGGCGACGTGAGGCGTCTGGCCGACGGGGTCGCCCGGACCCGCGTGGACTTCCTGGTCCGCTACGGGCTCGCCCGGGGGTACGCGGCGGCGGGCGACGACGCCACCGCGGCCGAGCTCCTGGAGCCGGTGTTCGGGGGTCGCCTGGCGCCCGACCGGGTGCCCGAGACGAGCCGGGACCGGGCGCGCCGGGACGTCGAGGCGGGCCGGGTGGACCGGGCGCTGGCCACCGACGCGTTCCACGCCCGCTACCTGGCCGGGACCCTCGCCTACCGGCGGGGTGAGCCCGAGCTCGCCGTGGCCTACTTCCGTCGGGCCATCAACGCGGTCTACTGGCTCCTGGCCCTCGAGGGAGGCGAGGCGCTGGCGGAGGAGGGGCACTATCAGCGCGTGGAGGCCGACCCCGGACCCGCCGCGTGCGAGGGCGCCGGGGAGCCCCTCACCTCCCTCGACGCGTACGCGGGACTGGTGGCGTCGTACATGGCGGACGCCGACTTCCGGGACCCGGTGGGGCTGCGGGGCGAGGTGGCCCGCACGCGCCTCCAGATCGACGCGGACGACCCCTTCCGCGCGGTGCTGGAGCACGCCCGACGGACCGGGGGCGACCCCGAGCGCACCCCCATCCCCGAGCACCTGCTGTGGGCGGCCTCCAACCTCCAGCGCGTCTACCATCACAACCGTCTCCGCCCGGACCCGCGGCTGGAGGTCACCCGGGCGGTCCTCCTCCTGCACCTGACCCGGGACTCGACCTGGGTCGCGGCGCTCCGCCGGACCGGGGGCGCCCGGGTGTGCGCCATGCTCGAGACGCTGGGCGACGACCTCCACCGGGACCAGGCGGCCCTGGAGCTGGGGCGCAGGGAAGCCCCGGTCACGGCCGACTCGGCCCGGGCGGCCGTGGCCGTGCAGACGTGGGCGCGGCTGGAGCGGGGGTGCCCCGGGGCGGACGTCCCGGTGGTCGAGACCCCCGTGCGGAGCGCGTGGATCCGCCTGGGCGGAGGGTACCTGACCCGGGGCGTGGGGAGTCGCTACGAGCGGGTCCGGACGGCGCTGGTGTCGACGCTGGCGGACCGGAACGCGCCCGTCCCGGTGATGGAGGAGCGGCTGGCGCCCCACGTGGAGCGGGTCGAGGCCCACCTGGCGGCGCTGCGAAGGGGACGGATCCCGCCCGAGCTCCCCGCCGACCTGCCGGTGGAGCCGGTGCGCCGGTACGCCGAGGAGTGGTGGCGGGCGATCTTCGTCGACGTGGCGCAGGCGCTGGCGGCCCAGGCCCGGGACCCGGCGCCGGGCGAAGGGATCCGGGCGGGCGAGGTGCCGGCGTATCTGACCGCCCTCGAGTCGGCGGTGGACCACGCGGGGCTGCGGCCGGCGGACGCGTACCGGAGCGGTGAGCTGACCTCCCTGGCGTCGGCCGCCGGGGGGTGGAGGGGCGCCGCGGCGTGGCGGCTCCGCACGCTGGTGCGGAACCACCGGTGGGAGTCGGCGGGCGTCCTGGCCGCCGCCGCCCTCGCGCTCTCGCTGCTCGGCTGGCTCGTCCACGTGAGCTGGTGGCGGTACCGTCTCCTGGCGGGGCACCGCCTCTACGCCGCCGAGGCCCGGGCCCGGCGGGGGAGGGCGGCGGCGTGATCCTCCTCCTCCTGGGCGCGGTCTGCTTCCTGGCCGCGCTGCGGGCCACCTCGGGACGTCTCCGGTCGACCGACGGCCTCTCGGACGTCCGGGGCGCCGGGGCCGCGGCGTGGCTCGCCGCGCTGGCCTTCCTGACGCTCGCCCAGCTCTGGGCGGGGCGGGACGAGTTGGACCGGTACCGCTTCACGCTGCTGGGCTTCCGCTACCGCGTGGTGGATCTGCGGGACCCGCCCCCGGCGCGCACCGTGACGGTGAGCGGCGACGAAGGGTCGGCGGACGTCTACGTGCCGGGCGCGGGCGACGCGACGGTGCTCGAGCTGGGACCGGTGGGGGGGGACACGCTGGAGGCGGTGGTGGCGCGGGTCGTGGAGGACGCCGGGGCCCTGGCGCTGGTGGAGGAGCCCGGCCCGCTCGGTTCCCGCTGGTCGGTCCTGGGCTCCATCCCCGTCGACCCGGGGGTGCCGGTGGCGGTGTCCACCCAGGGCGGGACCTGGATGGTGGAGTGGTCGACGACGCCGGCGCGCGTGGGGCTCGTCGACGCCGAGCTCCCGATCCCGTGGGTCGACCAGCCCGTGGCGGTGGTGCGGCCGCCGGCCGGGGGCCAGCCTGTGTCCGTGACGCTCCCGCCCCTGGAGGGCTCCGTGATGACGCGCCTGCGGGGCGTGCGACCGTCGGTCTTCCAGCGGACGTACCCGCTGGCCGACGTGCTGCTCGAGGCGGCGCCCGACGCGGCGCTCCCGCCCCTGGGGTCCTTCCTCTTCTGGCAGGACGGCGGGCTCCGCCTGGCCGACCTGGACTCGGAGGTGTCCCCCGGCGTGGCCGTCCCGGGCGCCGCCGGCGCCGACCCGGAGCCCGGCGTTTCGGGGACGCCGCTCTGGGAACGCCGCACCGGGGGGCGTCGGTTGCTCGTCGCCGGCCTGCCGCACCGGGACTGGCGGGAGCCCGACCTCACGCTGCCGGAACGCTACGGCGTCCGGCCCCTCCGCTCGTTCCGGATCGACGTGAACGGCCCCTGGCTGGACGTGGCCCTGGGCTCGCCCGAGGTGCACGCCCTCGACGTCGCGGCCCTCCGGGAGCTCCGCCTGCCCGACGGCCGGGACGAGGTGGGGCGGCCCGTGTACCGCATCCGCCTCACCCCCGGACGCAACGCGCTGGCCCGACGCTCCCTCGTCTTCGACGCCGCCCCGTCGACGTTCGCGGCGGCCGGGCAGGCCGTGTTCCGGCTTCCCGAGGAGCCCACGGACGGCGCGATGCACGTCCTCACCCCCTCGGGGCTGGCCCGGTGGGAGACGGGACGTCCGCTGACGCTGGGCGCGGGCGACCGGGCGCTCCTCGTGCGCGTCGACGGACAGGGCACTTCGGCGGCCTCGTGGCTCGTCCTGCTGGCCCTGTTCGCCATGGCCGGCGCGGTCTTCCTCTTCCGGCCCATGAGCGGGCCGGTCTTCGCCCTCGCGCTGACCGCGAGCGGCTTCGCCTGCGTGCGCCTGCTCCTCGGCGTGGGCGCCCTGGCGTCGTTCCCGTTCGTGATGGAGGGCCACCAGATCGGCCTCTGGCTCCTGCCCCTCCTGCCCTGGACCCTGGTGACCCTGGCCGAGTCGACCCGGCCCGGTCCGGCGCGCCCGGGGCTCGTCGGCCTGGGGGCGTGGCGGGAGTGGATCTTCCACGTGGTCTACGCCGTGGCCCTGGTCGGGCTCGCCCAGCTCCTCTTCCCCGGTTCCGTGGCCAAGCGAGCGGTGCTCGGGGCGGTTCCGGCGTCGGTTCTGACCTGGTGGCTCGCTACCCGGAGCGGATGGCGTCCCTGGGCCGGGGCCTCGGAGCGGCTCCGGCGGGCCCGGGAGGAACACCCCCTCCTCCTCCATGGATGGAGCCTCGGCTTCGGCCTCCTCCTGCTGCGCGTCGTGCTCGAGGGCGCCGGGTGGCGCGAGCAGCTCACGGTCGGCGGGACGCGCATCGGCGTGAGCGTCTTCTACACGCCCCTGACGCTGCTCGTGCTCGCGGCCCTGCTCTGGATCCACCGCCGCCGGCTCGGATCGGTCGTCGGGACCGCGACCTTCCCCCGGGCCGCGGCGACGGCCCTCCTGGAGGTGGGGGGCTTCCTCGCCTTCGCGCTCTTCGCGGTGAGCGGATGGGTGAGCGACTTCGGGATCGCCCTCGTGCTGCTCCCCGGCCCGCTGGTCCTGCTGGCGCTCCTGGGGGTGCGCCTCGCCCGGGCCGTCCGACCGCCCCCGGGGGGGGCGGAGGCGACGTCCAGGAGGCCTGCGAGGATGGCCGTGCTGGCGCTGAGCCTTCCCCTCCTCCTGTTCGCCCTGGTCCAGGTCGCTCCCCCGTTGCTGCGATTCGCGTGGGGCGGTGACCTCCAGGCGGCCGACGCGCGCATGGGAGAGTGGAACCGCAACGAGCTCCTGCTCCTGGAGCGCGGCGACCCGTCGGCCCTCCAGATGATCGGGCAACGGCGGAGCGAGGCCCTCGCCGTCATGCGCGAGACGATGCGGTCGTACACGCGTGGCAACCTGACGGGTAAGGGCTTCCTCCGGGGACGGGTGAGCCGTGAGATCGCCGAGACGGCCACCCGGGAGCACGCGGTGAGCGCGCTCCTGGCGAGCCAGTGGGGCCTGCCCGGGACGGCGGGGCTGGCGCTCCTCCTCCTTTCGCTGCTCCCACCCGTGACCGCGCTCCGGGAGCGCGAGACGGGGGATGGGGAGGGGGATGGGGCGCGGGTGAGGGCCGGCGTCGGGCCCGGCGCGCTCGGCACGTTGGTGGTCCCCTTCGCCGTGCTCGTCGCGCTGTCGTACGCCCTTCCCTCGCCGTTCAACGCCGCGGTCGTGGGCCTGCTCGTGCTGGCCGGGC
>JASFUL010000062.1:0-16317 GCA_050050315.1 Gemmatimonadota bacterium | reverse complement strand
GTTCCGGCGACTTTCCGGCTGGACGAACCCGGGCCGCTCCTCCAGGAGCCGGAGCAGGGGGTCCCGGTAGGCCGAGAGGCGGAAGAACCAGTTCTCCTCCTCCATCCAGGTGATCTCCCGGGACGGATGGGTGGGGCACCGGAGCGCTCCGTCCGGTCCCTCCTCGAGCTCGTCCTCGCTCTTGTAGCCCTCACAGCGGACGCAGTAGTAGCCCTCGTAGCTGCCCCGGTAGAGGTCGCCGGAGGCGTCGATCCGACGGATCATCTCCTGGACCGCCCGATGATGCCGCTCCTCGGTGGTCCGGATGAAATCGTCGTTGGAGATGGAGAGGGTATCCCAGGCGCTCCTGAACTCGGCGGCGATCCGGTCCACCCACTCCGCCGGGGTGATGCCCTCCTCGTTGGCGCTCTGGAGCACGTTCTGACCGTGCTCGTCCATGCCGATGGAGAAGAAGACGTCGTCTCCGGCCAGGCGACGGTACCGGGCCATGACGTCGGCCCCGATCTTCTCGAGCGCGTGCCCGATGTGGGGAGCTCCGTTGGCGTAGTCGATGGCGGTGGTGATGTAGTGATACCGCTTCTCGTGGCTCACGCCTCGGGCCTCCGGGGTGTGGGGGGTGGGCAGCTCCGTGCGGAAGGCGGGTACCCTCCGGTGGGCGGGGGGTTCTGCCGCGGCCTCCCGGGGACGGTGATGACGGCGAAGCCCCACGTCTCTGGACAGCGACCCCTGCCCGGGCCAGTCTCGAGTCTCGAGGCTCCGCCGCTCGAGGGACCCGTGCCCAGGAGGATCCGAATGACGAGACCGTCCCGACTGGCGTGCAACTGCCTCGAGGACGAGCTGGCGCACGTGGCGGACTTCTGCCGCGAGCGCGACGTGGGCCTGGAGGTCACGGCCTTCGCGTATCCAGGCGGTCTGGATCGGGGATTCGGCAGGCGGCTGCGCCGGCACGCGGAGCTTCTCCCGGGCGTCCGTCCGCTCTCCCTGCACGGTCCGTTCCTGGACCTGTACCCGGCGAGCGTCGATCCGGCGGTGGTGGCGGTCGCCCGGGACCGGCACGAACGCGCCTTCGACGCGGCGGTGACGCTCGGCGCGGAGGTGTACGTGGCCCACGTGGGATCGGTACCTCTGATCCGTCGCGCCAGCTACCGGGAGAGCTTCGTGGCCCGCACCGTCGAGTTCTGGCTCGGCTTCGCGGACCATGCCCACGCCGCCGGCTTGGTCATCGCCCTCGAGAACCTCTGGGAGCCGGCGCCCGACGTCCAGGCCGCGATCGTCGAGAGGGCGGCCCACCGGGCCATCCGGGCCTCGTTCGACAACGGTCACGCCCTCGTCTTCGGCGAGTCGAGCGCGTCCGATTGGATCGCGACCCTGGGCGGCTCCCTGGCCCACTGCCATCTGCACGACAACGACGGAAGGACGGACCAGCATCTGCCCGTGGGCCTTGGCACCGAGGACTGGCCGGCGCTGTTCGGCGCCCTGGAGGCGCACGCTCCCGAGGCCCTGGCGGTTCTCGAGAGCGACACGCTGCTCGCGAACCGGGCGAGCCTCGAGGCGGTTCTCCGTCTCGGGTCCACCGGGCGGGACGAGAACGAGCCCGGGTCCGGCGAGGCGACCCCGTCCCACGGAGAGCCGGGGACGTAGACGGCACCTCCGGCCCCGCTTGCTCCGGACGACGGGGGAGGTCACCCTTTCTCCGAGGGCGCGATCCTGGCACGAAGCGGTGGAGTCCGAACTTGGGTCCGGAGGATTCGACGCTGGAGCACGGGTGGAGCGCACGGAGGGTGCGGCCCGTCATCGCCCTCTACGTGATCGGCGTGTTCTTCGCCTTCGCGCTCCTGGCCCGGTTCGTCTTCCACTCCGAGGACGCCGTCCGCGCCCTCCTGGTGGCGGCCGTCGGTGCGGTCGTCTCCCTGGTTCCCGCGATCCTGTCGCGAACGGAGTACCGCCTGAGCGGGAGCGGCCTGGTCCGGCGGGCCGTCCGGCGGGGCGAGCCTCGGGAGTTCGAACAGGTGTTCTCCTGGGACGAGATCACCCGTGTCGTCCCGACCGCATCCGGGTTCAGGTTCTACAAGGCCGTCGAATCGAAGGGTCGGCTGGCCCGATTCGTAGAGCTCCACCTGCTCGAGGGTCGCTCCGGCGAGGTCCGGGTGGAGCAGGAGGACCGGAAGCGCGTGGAGGCGATCATCGCCCGGCGGGCCGTCGGCGCGTCCGGGGGTCCCGGCGGGGGACGAGTCGGGCCGACCGACTCGCCCTGACGCCGGCCGCGAGAGCCGCTCACGGTGTCTACGTGGCTCCCGGAGTCGTCGCTCCGGTCACTCCGCGCGCAGATTCTGGACGGGGTCGGTCCGGGCCGCCCGGGACGCGGGGAGGAGGGCAGCGACCAGCGCCGCCGCCAGCAGGACCCCCGCGGCCACGGCGTACGCCACCGGGTCCGCGGGGCTGACCGTCGGCAGGAAGTCCGAGGCCAGCCGGGGCACCAGGACGGACGCGCCCAGGCCGACCCCCATGCCCGCGAGGGGGGCCGTCATCCCCCGGCCGACGACGTCTCTTAGGACGTCGCGAGGCGACGCCCCCAGGGCCAGGCGCACGCCGATCTCCCTCATCCTCCGTCCGACGTTCGCCGCGGTGAGCCCGTAGGCTCCCACCGTGGCGAGGGCCAGGCCCAGCAACCCGACGACGCCCGTCACCCACGCCGCGAGCCGCTGGGGGAGCTGGAACAGGGCGAGGCGCTCGGTGAACGGGCGGACCTCGGGCGGCGGAAGATTCGGCAGGAGCGTGCGAAGGGTCGCTCCCACGGCCGCGGCCAGCTCCGTCCGGTCTCCGGGCCGCGCGCGGACGAAGAGGGACATGCTGGAGTTGTACCACTGCTCTGCCGGCAGGTAGTAGAACGGCTCGGCCACGCCCGACAGCTCGCCGACGGCTGTGTTCTCCACCACCCCCACGACCGTGAAGCCCAGGTCCGAGCCGACGGGTCCCGCCCAGAAACGGCCGCCCACCGCGCTCCGGCCGGGCCACAGGAGCCCGGCCAGGCGCTCGTTCACCACCGCCACCCGCGCGCCGTTCCGCGCCGCGTCCGGTCCGAACGTCCGGCCCTCCAGCACGTCCACGGCCAGGGTCCCGAAGTACCCGGGCGAGACGCGGTTCATCGCCACTTCGAACCCGTTTCGACCCGGGGGTGGCTCGACGCCGGCGGCGTTCAAGAGGCCCAAGCTCGACCGACCGGACAGGGGCGCCTTGGCCGCCAGGGCGGCCGACCGGGCGCCGGGAAGGGCGGCCACCCTGTCGAGCACGGCCTGGAAGGCGGCGCGTCCCTCCTCCTCGCCCATCCCGAGGAGCGTGAGGTCGACGTCGGCGGTGAGCACGCCTTCGGCCTCCCACCCGGTCTCCACCGTGCCCAGCCCCGAGAGCGAGCGCAGGAAGAGGCCGGCCACGACCAGGAGGGTGACGGATCCCGCCATCTGGCCGGCCACGAGGAGGCTCCGGATCCGGTGGCGTCCACCCGTGTGGGTCCGCCCGGCGCCGAGGCCGTCCCGCGGCTCGAGGCGCGTGGCGCCGAGGGCGGGCAGCACGTTGAACGCGACGGCGGTCGCGACGGTCAGGGTGAGCGCGAAGGCGAGCACCCGGCCGTTCAGGCCGAGGTCCAGACCGACTTCGAAGCCCTGGGGAAGGGGGGGCTCCAACGCCAGCAGCAGGCGGACCAGCCAGGCCGACAGGAGCACCCCGGCGGCACCGCCGACGAGGAAGAGGAGGAGCGACTCCGTGAGGAGCTGACGGGCGATGCGCGAGCGCGTCGCCCCGATCGCCCGGCGGACCGCGATCTCGCTCCGGCGCTGCACGGACCGGGACAGGAACATCCCCGCCACGTTCACGCATGCCACGACCAGGACCACGCCGACGACGGCCATGAGCAGCGCGAGGAACACGGTCACGGGGGTGCGGGCGACGGCCGGAATCGGTCCCCATTCGTGCGCCTGGGCCCGGAACGTGCCGGCCTCCGCCTGCGTCCCGGCCCGGAGGGCCGCGTCGCCGGCGGCCGTGGCCTGGACCTCGACCGCTTCGGGCGACGCCCCCGGGCGGAGCCTCCCGAGCATCTCGACGACCCCGTTCCCGGCCCCCGCCAGGACCTCGGGTGAAGAGAGGCCCGGGATCTCCGCGCCCAGGGGAAGGAACACGTCCGTGGGGACGCGGGCGTGTCCACGGAAGCCGGGGGGGCCGACGCCCAGGACGGTGACGGGCGCGCCGTTGACGATGAAGCGGCGCCCCACGATGTCCGGATCCTCCCGGAGGCGGTCTCGCCAGAGGTGCTCGCTCAGGACCGCCACCGCCGCCGCGGTGGGTGGGGTGGCCTCCACGGCGGCGAAGAAGCGACCGAGCCTGGGCCGTAGGGCCAGCACGTCAAAGTAGCTCGCGGTCACCGACAGGCCCACGACCGCCCGGGGCTCCGCGCCGGGAGCGCCCACCGAGACGGGCTCGAGATTGAACGCGGCGACGGACTCGAGGCCCTCGACGTCCGACGCGATGCGCCGGTAGACCGGATACGAGACGTCGAAGAACCGACCCTCCAGGTTCCGGCTGATCTCCACCAGTCCCCGGGTGTCGCCCATCCCGGGCGGGGGCCTCAGCAGCGCGCCTTCGACGAGGCTGAAGATCGCGGTGTTCGCGCCGACGGCGAGGGCGATGGTGGTGACGGCCACGAGCGTGAAGGCGGGACGCGCGAGGCCGGTGCGCACGGCGTAGCGGAGATCCTGGAAGGTGGCGTCGAGGGCCAGGGTGGGGCGGATCCGCCCGAGGGCCAGGGAGAGGCGGCGCCCGGCGAGCGGGGCGAGGGAGGCGAGGGCCTGCCGGCGGTACCACCGTCGCGCCCGGCGCAGGGAGACCGCGGCGCGATCACGGAACTCCTCCTCGAGGTCGTCCAGCAGGTACGGCCGGTCGCCCGGTGGGGCGGCGAGAGCCACCAGGGCCCTCCACGCGCCCGGGGGCGAGGCGGGGTCCCGGCTCACGACTCTGCGCCTCCCCCCAGGGCGAGGCCGTCCATCATCCGGACGATCATGGCCGTGGCCCTTTCCAGGGCGGTGCGTCCCGCCGGCGTGAGATCGTACACCTTGCGCGACCGCCCCCCGCGGACCGGGACCGGATCGGACATGCGGTGGGCCACGAGCTCGCGGTCCTCGAGGCGGCCGAGGGTGGCGTACACGGCCCCGATCGAGACACGCCGGCCGGCGACGTCTTCGATCTCGCGGCGGACGCGCGCGCCGTAGGCGTCTTGGCCCAGACGTGCGACGGCGAGGAGGACGTGGAGCTCGAACTCCGCGAGGGGGCTCACTCGGGTCATATCCCCTACAACGGAATATTAATCCGCCGGGTTTCAGTCGCCGCCTGGAGACCGTGGGTCCCGCCGAGGCCGCGGGCGCCGGGGACCGCCTCTGGGGCGCGGGGGGGAGACCGAGAGGGCCAGCACCTCCCGGTAGGATCCCGGCACGGGATGCACGTCCAGGTAGCGGCCGTACATCTGGACGAGACAGAGGACCAGGTCTCGCTCCTCGGCCGCGGGGGAGCCTCGATCACCTCGACCGTGGACCACGTGGCTCCGGGCCGCCGCCAGCAGCCGCAGGAATCCTTCCCGCGCCGCGGCCCGGGGGTCCGGGTGCCGGATCTCCCCCTCCCGCTCCAGGATGAGGTCCGCGACGGCGGAGGCGACGAATCGGTCGTGCTCGGCGATCGCACGGAGCAGCCCGCGGTCCGCCATCGCCACGGAGAGTCGCACGAACGCCTTCAGGCGATCCGCGTCGAAGAGCATGACCCGGGTGCTCGTCCGGACGACGCGCGTGAGGGTGGTGGCGGCCGAGAGGCCCGTCCACCGTCCGCGCGCGAGATAGTCCGACCAGAGCTCTCGGGAACGCTCCCAGAAGGCGGCGGACGCCCACGCCAGCGCGGCGTCCCGATCGTCGAAGCGGGCGTAGAAGGCCCCCACCGAGGTGCCCGCACGATCGACCAGGTCCCGGACGGACAGCTCCGACGAAGGCGTCTCCATGAGAAGCTCGTCCAGCGCGGAGGCCAGACGCCGGAGCGTGTCGCGGCTGCGCTCCTGCCGGGGTGGGTGGAAGCCGTTCCGGGGCCCGGCGTCGGACCGCCCGGCGGCGACCGGTGTCACGAGGCGCCCTGCTCCCTCCGATACCGGCGGACCAGCTCCAGGAGCGCCCGGGCCGACTCGCCGTCGTAGACGATCGCTCCGTCCTCGGTGGCGGTGGCCAGGAGTCCGGGAGCCTCGTCCGCGGCCCAGGAGAGGACGGGGGCGATGGCACGGGTGAAGCGCTCGACGCCCGTAGCGCGGCCCCCCCCGGGGCGTTCCCGCATCCGCTGGCCGGCGACCAGGCCGCCGCGCACCACGTAGCGGAGCTCCAGGCGGAACGGTCCGAGGTCCAGCAGGTCGGTGAAGCGGTTCCGCTCCAGGACGAGCAGGCTCACGGTGTCCCCGACCACGTCGAGTCGCTCGATCTCTTTCGATCCGCCGGCAGCCAGGTCCCAGGCCAGGGCCTCCCCGTACCCGGCCCGGTCCACGAGAGGCGTGCCGTCCCAGGAGCGGACGGCGAAGTCGGGCGCGAGGAAGGAGAGGACGCGTCCGGAGTCGCCGGCCTCCGCTGCCTCCAGCATCTCGCGCACGATCCCCTCGGGATTCCGCTCAGCGTGGCCGTCGGACATGCCACATCCTCCTATTGTCGGGAGGACGAGCGCGAGCGCGAGCACCCCGTTTCGCGCCGTCCACCGACCCGTGTCGTCGTCGCCCATGGGTGGCCGGAACGTCCGAGGGTCAGAAAACAGAACGTGTGAATCTTTCAGCCCTAGCCTAGGGGGTAGACATGTCGTGTGTCAACACCGTAGGCTTATGTATTCGAAACGTTGCGAGCTTTTTGTCCGGGGTGTCGGATTCCGCCGAGGCGCCGGCGAACCCTCACGCCGGGGCGAGGCATGCGGATTCCCATCCACCAGGTGGACGCGTTCACCCATACCGTGTTCGGCGGCAACCCCGCCGCCGTCTGCTGCCTCCCGCGGTGGCTGGGCGACGACCTCCTCCGCTCCATCGCCGCGGAGAACAACCTCTCCGAGACCGCCTTCCTCGTACCGGACCGGGACCCCGTGCCCCTGCGCTGGTTCGCGCCGGCGGGCGAGGTGCCGCTGTGCGGACACGCGACCCTCGCGGCCGGGTTCGTCGCCCTGAACCATCTCTTCCCGGAACGGTCGAGCGTGGCGTTCGACTCTCCGGCAGGCGTGCTCACCGTATCCCGGGAGGGGTCGGAGCTGGCCGTGCGCCTCCCCGCCGTGCGGACGAGCGTGCTCGGGGAGCCCCCGATCGCGCTGGGGAAGGGGCTCCCGGTCGAGCCCACCGAGGTCCTCGTCAGCCGCGCCGACCCCAACTACCTGGTCATCGTCGAGACCGCCGACCAGGTGCGATCCGTCCGGCCCGACCTGCAGGCCCTGGAGAGCCTGCACCCGTACGGGGTGGCCATCAGCGCCCCGGGTGGGGCGGTCGATTTCGTGTCGCGCTATTTCGCACCCGGCTACGGGATCCCCGAGGACCCCGTCACCGGGTCGATCCACTGCGCCCTCGGCCCCTACTGGGCGGGACGCCTCGGGAAGGGCTCCCTCCGGGCCAGACAGCTCTCCGCCCGGGGCGGCGAGCTGGGGGTCCGCGTGGAGGACGACGGGGTTCTGCTGACCGGGGGGGCCGTGCGCTACCTCGACGGCGAGATCCATCTGGGGTAGTCAGTACCACTCCCAGACCCCCGGGGTCGCAACCTCGAGGAGGTTGCCGTCCGGGTCCCGGAAGTAGAGGCTCCTCCCGCCCCGCTCCCACGCCACCTCCTCCAGGATGGCCACGCCGGCCTCGGCCAGGCGGTCCCGCCACGACGCGACCTCGGACACCGCGAACGCCAGGTGCGTCCCGGCGCCGGCCGACGCGCCCCCCTCGGGGATGCACGCGGGGACCACGCCGCTCGGGGTGGTGTTGGGCCGTCGTGCGTCCGTCCGGTTCACGAGGCCCAGGACCTGGTCTCCCGGGAGGTGAAAGAGCGCCCCCCGTTCACTGGGGCGGCCGTAGGGCCGGAGTCCCAGCACGTCCCGGTAGAAGCGCCGGGAAGCGGGCAGGTCGTCCACGAGCAGGAAGGTCTCCAGGAGTCGGTCGGGGCTGGGGTTCACGGCGCCTCCGGGTGTCCGGCGGTCGGCGGGGCCCACGACGGTCGGTCGGGAAGGCCCTCCGTGCCGGTATCGTCACGTGGTTTCGACATTCTACCGGGGACCGCCGTCCGGCGCTGGTCCGGGGGGGCGGAACCGCGTAGTCTGCCCGGAGCGGACGGGCAGCGCAGCCCCGTCCGACGCGTCCACGCACCCCCCGGGGTGACCGCCGGAGCAGAACCTTGGACCGATCCATCCCCCCGTGGGCGATGCCGACCCAGGAGACGGAGCCGTTCGAGGTCGACCACGTCTTCGTATCGGTGTCGAGGGGTGGAGAGGAGGCGGACAGACTGGTCGGGTGGGGGTTCGAGGAAGGGCCTCCGAACACCCATCCCGGGCAGGGGACGGCCTGTCGCCGCTTCTACTTCGAGAACGCGTACCTGGAGCTGGCGTGGCTCGAGGACGAGCACGAGGCATCCTCTCCCGGCGTCGACCGCCTGGGCCTGGTGCAGCGGATGGGTCGCGTCCGGGGAGCCAGTCGCCTCGGAGTGGCGATGCGTCCGACCGGTCCGGTCCGCGACCCTCTCCCGTTCGCGGTCTGGACGTACGAGCCACCCTACCTCGAAGGCGGGAGGTCCGTCCCCGTGGCCACGAGCTCACGGCTCCTGGGGGAGCCCCTGTTGTTCTTCCTGCCGTGGGAACGGGAATGGACGGCCCCGGTGCTCCCGCATCCGAACGGCGCGGGGGTGGTGACGCGGATATCCATGACGGTCGCCCCGGGACGGAGCGTCTCTCCGGCCCTCCAGTGGCTCCACGAGTCGGAGCGCGTCCACGTCGAGGTCGGGTCGAGCGAGCTCTTCACCCTGGAGCTGGACCGGGGACGCCAGGGAGAGTCGGGCACGCTGGGCCCGGGGGCTCCCCTCCGGCTGGTGTGGTAGCGGAAGCGGGGGCGTGCTTCCCACCTCCGCGACGGCGCGGTCCGCGGGGGGTCGCGACGGCTTGCGGGGGAAGGCCCGTGCGGGCATGATGGCGCGTCACGGGAGAGGCCCGCCGAAGCCCGGCCGAGGAACCACGTGGAGCGACCCCCGACCGCATCCGAAGTGATCGAGCTCCTCGGGCTGGAGCCCCACCCGGAGGAGGGGGTCTACCTCCTGACCCCGGGCACCCGTTCGGCGATGCACCGCCTGCCAGGGGACGAGGTCCTCCACTTCTACCTCGGCGACCCCGTGGAGATGCTCGAGCTCATGGCCGACGGCCGGAGCAGGGCGACCATCCTCGGCCCGGCGCTGGATCGCATGACCGTTCAGCACGTCGTCCCCGGCGGGACCTGGCAGGGCTCGCGGCTGGTGCCGGGTGGGGCCTGGGCGCTTCTCGGCACGACGATGGCTCCGGGCTTCTCCTACGACGACTACGAGGCCGGAAGCGCCGAGCTGGCCACCCTCCACCCCGGGCGGGCGGAGCTGATCGAGGTGCTGCTGCCGGATGCCGGAGCGCCCTGAGGTGGCTCGGATCGCCCTCCTCGTCGTGGACGTCCAGGAGGCCGCGGTGGCCCTCGGACCGTACCAGGGCGAGGTGGTGCTCGCCAACATCGCGGCGCTCGTCGACGCCTGCCGGTCCAACGACGTCGAGGTGGTCCACGTTCAGCACGACGGCGACCCGGGGGAGGACACGGAGCCGGGGACGGAGGGCTGGCGTATCCACGCGCCCGTCGCGCCCGCGCCGGGGGAGAAGGTCGTCCGGAAACGGTACAACAGCGCGTTCCGCGGGACGTCGTTGAGGTCCTACCTGGACGCGCGGGGGATCGACACGCTCATCCTGGTGGGTCTCCAGACCGAGTACTGCGTCGACACGACGTGCCGGGTCGCCTTCGAGCACGGGTACCGGGTGGTGATGCCGGAGATGACCAACTCGACGTATGACAACGGGGAGCTCACCGCGGAAGAGGTCCACGAGCTCTTCAACCGCCGGATCTTCGAGGGCCGGTTCGCGGCGGTGCCCTCGTTGGAGTCCGCGCTCCGGGAGATCTCCGCAGGCGGCGCGTAGCGTCGGGGAACCGGCCGCCGCCCAGGCGGACCGAGATGTTGCCGACGTCGGCTCGCAGATCGACGGAGTTGGCCGCGCCCCCCTCCAGCGTGACCGAGTCGCCGGAGCCCGGAGCCCGTCGTTGCGCCAGGGACCGCCCGTCGATCTCGAGCTCGACGCTCCCCACGCCCGTCCGGGCCGAGACGGCTCCGTATCCGTCTCCGAGGTAGTCCACCTCGATCCGGCCGGACCCGGCGTCCACCTCCACGGGACCCCCGGCCACCCGTACCTCCGTCGTGCCGGCCCTGGAGGACACGTCGACGCCGCCGGTGACGCCCTCGACCGTCACGTCGCCCGCGACGACCTCCAGGTCGGCCCCCATGGTCCGGGGGACCGTCAGCTGCCAATCGGCGACGCATTCGGACCCCAGATCGGGCTCGGCGGCCAGCGTCAGGGTCGACCCGGACACCTTCACCGCCACCCGCGGGGCGCCCGGGTCGAGCCGACAGGTCCGGCGGGTCCCCATCGCGCCGCGCGCCGGCCCCACGCGGAGTCGGACGCGCACCGAGTCGTCCGGTCCGGGGCCCACCGTGATCGGGCCCTGTCGGGACGTGAGGACCACCCTCTCGAGGGAGGCCGCACCGACGACCCGGGACACCGAGTGGCTGTAGTCCGCCGCCGAGCCGTAGAAGTTCTGAGCGCACCCCGCCAGGGCGAGGATCAGGGTCGTTGCGAGCAGTCGGCCCGGAGTCGATCGGACGGATTCCACGGGGCTCTCCTCCGTGAGTTCATCGATACCGATCCGTATAGATAGCCCGATCGGACGAGCCGGGCACGGGGGAGGCCGCCGCGCCCGACCCGAGGGGGGCGTCCGACACGGGACGGCCGGGGCGGATCGCCGGGGTGCGCGGCTCCGCCGGCTCGCGCCCCTCGACCGCATCTCCCATCTTGCCCGGACCGCTTCGACGCCGCGTGCCGTGCGTAGCCGCGAGGCGGTGCCGGGGGGCGCCGGAGGTGCGTCCGTCGGCCCCACGCCGGCAGAGGAGAGTGCGTCCCATGCGAGCGATCGTCCTCCTGATCGGAGTCCTGATCTCGGCGGGTGCGGCCCGGGCCCAGACCAGCGCGAAGCTGTTCCGTTACGCGGACGTGTCCGACAGCCGGATCGCCTTCGTCTACGGGGGCGACGTCTGGGTGGTGCCCAGGGAGGGAGGGACGGCCATCCAGGTCACACACTCGCCCGGCGAAGAGTCCTGGCCCCGCTTCTCACCGGACGGCAGCCGGATCGCGTACACGGCCAGCTACGACGGGAATCAGGACGTGTACGTCATGCCGGTCTCGGGAGGGCTCCCCACCCGCGTGACCTACCAGTCCCACGCCGACCGGATGGTGGAATGGCACCCCGACGGGGAACGTCTCCTGTTCGCCTCCACGCGGGAGAGCGGCCGCAACGTGTCCCAGTTCTTCGTGGTCTCGGCCGAGGGTGGGCTTCCGGAGAAGCTGAGCGTCCCCTACGGAGAGCTCGCCAGCTACTCGCCGGACGGAAGCCGCCTGGCCTACATCACCAAGATCACGGAGAACTACCCCTTCAAGCGCTACCAGGGCGGGCTCGCCTCCGACGTCATCCTCTACGACCTGCGCGACGACACCGCCGAGAGGATCACCGACTATCCCGGCAACGACGGGAAGCCCGCGTGGGTCGGGGACAAGGTCTACTTCCTGTCCGATCGGGGTCCCGAGGTCCGGCTGAACGTCTGGAGCTACGACACGGGAACGAGGGCCGTGGCCCAGGTCACCCGGTTCGCCGACTTCGACATCTCGCTCATGTCGGCCGGTCCGAGGGACCTCGTGTTCGAGGCGGGCGGGGACCTGTACCTCATGGACGTCGAGACCGAAGCGTACGAGCCCGTGCAGGTGAACGTGGTCAGCGACCTCTCGGCTGAGATGCCGAGGTCCGTCGATGTGAGCGACCGGATTCGCGCCATGACGGCGTCCCCCGGAGGCAAGCGGGTCGTGTTCGAGGCCCGGGGCGACCTGTTCGACGTACCGGCCTCCGAGGGGTTCGTCGTGAACATGACGCGCTCGAGCGGGGCGTTCGACCGCGATCCGGCCTGGTCCCCGGACGGGAGCCGTATCGCCTGGTGGAGCGACCGCTCGGGCGAGTGGGAGGTCTGGGTCCGGCCGAGCGACGGCGCCGGGGCGCCCAGGCGGGTCACCGATCGGGGGAGAGGCTTCGGGTACCGCCTGCACTGGTCTCCCGACAGCCGCAAGCTCGCCTTCATCGACGAGACGAACGCGATCCTGGTCGTGGACGTCGGCAGCGGTGAGACGCGCGTCGCCGGCAACGTGGACTGGAACCTCACGCACCCGGGGCGGCTGTCGTACCCCGTCGCGTGGTCTCCCGACTCCCGGTGGATCGCCTTCACCCAGGGGGTCGCGAACTCGAACAGCGCCATCTTCCTGTACGACCTGGAGGAGGGCTCGGCCCACCAGGTGACGAGCGGGTTCTACAACGATTTCGCACCCGTCTTCGGGACCGGGGGCGACTACCTCTTCTACCTGACCGACCGCGAGATGTCGGCCGCCTACTCCGGGCTCGGGGACGGGACCTGGGTCTATCCGAACACCACCCGCATCGCCTCGGTGGGGCTGCGGGCGGACGCCCCGTCTCTCCTCCGGACCCGGAACGACGAGCTCCCGGCGGACGGGAGCGAGGCCGGGACCGACACGTCCGAAGTCGCCGTGGAGGTGGACGTGGAGGACATGGAGGCGAGGCTCGTTCTCCTCCCGCCCGAGGCCGGCAACCTGGGGGGTCTGATGCCCTTCGAGGGGAAGCTCGTCTACCGGCGGTCCCCCAACACCGGCTCGGGGGGCGGCCCGGCCGCCCTCGTGTACTACGACCTCGAGGCGCGCGAGGAGGGGACGGTCCTCGAGAACGTGGGCGCCGTGACCCCGACGGCGGACGGCGAGGCGCTGCTGGTGAGCAGCCAGGGGCGGTACGGGATCGTCCGGCCGGAGCCGGACCAGCGCATCGAGGAACCGATTCCGACCGACGGGCTGGTGATGGACCTGGTCCCCCGGGAGGAGTGGCGTCAGATCTTCGTCGACACCTGGCGCAGGCACCGGGACTTCTTCTACGACCCGGCGATGCACGGCGTCGACTGGGAGGCGCTCCGGGACCGGTACGGCGCGCTCATCGAGGAGGCGAGGACGCGGTGGGACGTGAGCTTCGTCCAGTCCCAGATGGCGGCGGAGCTGAGCGCCGGCCACACCTATACCTTCGGCGGGGACGCGGAGAGCGTCACCCCCGTCGAGACCGGCTACCTGGGCATCGACTGGGAGCTGAGCGACGGGAAGTACCGCGTCGGCCGGATCGTCCGGCCGGCCACCTGGGACACCGAGATCCGCTCGCCCTTCGACCGGCCGGGCGTGGACGTGGAGGTCGGGGACTTCATCCTGGCCGTGAACGGCGAGCCCCTCGACCCCGCCAGGGACCCCTACGCCCCGTTCGAGGGGCTCGCCGGTGAGACGGCCTCGCTCACGGTCAGCCGTTCGGGGGCGGAGGCAGACGCGAGCCGCGTGGTGGTCGAGCTGTTGACGACCGGCGAGGAGCGCAACCTGCGCTACCTGGAGTGGATCGAGCGCAACCGGCGGATGGTCGACGAGCTCTCGGGCGGCCGGCTGGGCTACGTGTACATGTCCAACACGGGGGCCCGGGGGCAGCTCGAGCTCGTTCGCATGTTCTACGGTCAGCTGGACAGGCAGGGCTTCGTCATCGACGAGCGCTTCAACGCCGGCGGGCAGCTGGCCGACCGCTTCCTCGAGCTGCTCCAGCGCCCCGTCGTCTACAACCTCCACTGGCGCCACGGGAGGGACCACACCTACCCGATCAAGACGAATCCCGGCCCCATGGGCATGCTCATCAACGGCTGGGCCGGGTCGGGCGGAGACGGTCTGCCCTGGGCGTTCCAGGAGCTGGAAGCGGGTCCCATCGTCGGCGAGCGCACCCTGGGCATCCTCGTCGGCCCCGCCACGGGTCACCAGCTGATCGACGGGGGAGGGATCACCGTGCCGGGGGCCCGCTTGTACGACAACGACGGCCACTGGTTCTGGGAGGGCGAGGGCGTGTCGCCGGACATCGAGGTGTGGGACGACCCCAACCTCCTGGTGCAGGGGCGGGATCCGCAGATCGAGCGCGTCGTCGAGGAGGTGACGAGGCTGCTGGAGGCGTCGCCCCCCGTGATGACGCCGGCTCCTCCGCCCGAGGACCGGTCCGGGCGGGGCGGCGGGGGGTGACGTGGACCGGGAGTGGCTGGAGGCGTGGGGCTGGGACGACGACTGGGCGGATCGTCTGGCCCGGCTCACCGCCGAGCCGGTCGACGTCGCCCGGGTGGTGGGGCAGGACCGCGCCCGATGGTCGGTCCGCACGCGGTCGGGCGCCGAGAGCGCACGCGTCGCCACCGGTTCGGAACTCGATCCGTACCCGGTCGTCGGCGACTGGGTGGTCGTGGAGAGCGGACCCGCCCCGGCGGACCCGAGGTCGATCGTCGCGGTGCTGCCGCGACGCTCCTCCTTCTCGCGCGGCGTCGCGGGCTCCGGGGCCTCCGAGCACGTCCTGGCCGCGAACGTGGACGTGGTCTGGGTCGTGCACGGCCTCGACGCGCCCGTCCACCCACGTCGGATCGAGCGGTACCTCACGCTGGCGTGGGAGAGCGGGGCGCGTCCCGAGGTCGTGCTGACCAAGTCGGATCTCGCGGAGGATCCGGAGGCGGCCGCCGCGCGGGCGCGAGAGATCGCGATCGGGGTCGAGGTGCGGGTGGTGAGCGCCAGGGAGCCCCGGAGCGGGCGGGAGCTCCGGGCGAGCCTGGCGCCGGGCCGAACGGTGGTGCTGCTGGGGCCATCAGGGGTCGGGAAGTCGACCCTGGTGAACCTCCTGGCCGGGACGGAACTGGCCGCCACGGGCGCGGTGCGGGCGGGCGACCGGAAGGGGCGCCACACCACGACCCGCCGGGAGCTCTTCCGGCTGGAGGGCGGCGCCCTGTTGCTGGACACGCCGGGGCTGCGGGAGCTGCGCGTGTGGGAGGTGGAGGAGGGCCTGGAGCGGGCCTTCCCCGAGATTCGGGAGCTCGCCCGCTCGTGTCGGTTCCGGGACTGCCGGCACGAGAGCGAGCCGGGCTGCGCCGTGCTGGAGGCGGCGGCCTCGGGACGTCTGGACGAGGCCCGCCTCGAGAGCTTCCGGAAGCTGCGTGCGGAGGCCGACCATCAGCGGCGGAAGTCCGATCCCCGCGCCCGGGCGGAGGCCGTCGCCGGGCACAAGACGGCGCTCAAGACCCTGAAGTACCACCCGAAGTACCGCGGCCGGTCCTGAGCGCCGGCGCCGTCCTCCCGCCCCGGGGCAGCGCCCGTGGGCGACGGGCCCGGGGGTCAGGTCAGCTCGAGCCCCCCGCCCCGGGATTCGGCCGCGCGCAGCGCCCGTTCGGCGGCGTCCATCAGCTCCGAGGCCTCCTTCATCTCCGGCCGGTGGGAGGCCAGACCGATGGCGAACGGAGGCGGGGCCACGGGACCGACGGTCCTCTCGATCCGGTCCACCGCGATTCGCGCCCCCTGGAGGTTCGTCCCGAGGAGGAGGACGGCGAAGCGTCCGTCCCCGAGGTAGGCGGCGACGTCGGCCACGCGGGTCGTGCGCCGGAAGGCGTCACCCACCCTCGCGAGCAGCTCGGGACTCTCCTCGAGGTCGTCGGTTCCGATCGAGATGAGCATCGCGGTGAGGGCGATGCCCCGGTCGGCGGCGTGGAAGAGGTAGCCGTAGACCAGCTCGAAGTGCAGACGGTTCGCGAGCCCTGTCGACGGGTCGGTCACCGCGGGATGGCCGATCACGGGATCGCTGCCTGGCATCGACGTGTCCCCTCCGGGTCGACGGGCCTGGTGCCCTCGTCAACGGTGCGCGGGATCCGGAATCCTAGGGAAGGGGGACGGTCGGGGCCAGCCTCGTCACCGGACGGTGGGGGGGGCGCGAGGGTCTCGTCCGCTCGCGCGGCGTGGCCCGACCCGTCATACTTGAGGCCCCGCAGCTCGCCTGCCCTTCCCGGACCCACCCCACGCGCCCCATGTCCCACGCATACTTCGCAT
>JASFUL010000061.1:0-16476 GCA_050050315.1 Gemmatimonadota bacterium | reverse complement strand
ACACCCGCCACGGCTTCGGGGCCGGAGCTCCTCGACTATCCCGGGATCGCGCGCTTCTACTGGCCCCTGGCCCTGACCTCGATCATCGGCCTGACCGTCCAGCCCATGCTGACCTTCTTCATGGGAAGGGCGCGTATGCCCATCGAGTCGCTGGCGGTCTTCCCGGTCGTCCAGGCCCTCGGGTTCCTCTTCCGGGCGCTGGGGCTGAGCTACCAGGAGGCGACCATCGCGCTGCTGGGCAAACGGTGCGAGCACGCCGGCGTGGTCGGTCGTTTCGGGCTCGGGCTCGGCCTGGCCTCGTCGGCGGGGCTGGCCCTGGTGGCTTTCACGCCCCTGGCGGACGTCTGGTTCGTCACCATCAGCGGGCTGACCCCGGAGCTGGCCGCGGTGGCCCTGCTCCCCACGATGATCCTGGTGCCGCTCCCCGGCATGTCGGTGCTGCTGTCCTACCAGCGTGCGGTGATGGTCCAGGGCCGCCGGACGGGCTTCATCACCACCGCCACCTCGCTGGAGGTGAGCACCGTGGCGGTCGTCTTCACCGCCCTGGCGTGGGGGTGGGGCCTCGTGGGGGTGACGGCGGCCTTCGCCGCCTTCGTGGCGGGGCGCGCGAGCGGAAACCTCTTCCTCGTGCGGCCGGTGGGACGTGCCCTGGCGCGGATGCGCGGGGAAGGGAGAGCATAGTCGCGGCTCCAGCCTTCACCCTCCGGTACGGACAGCGCCATGCCCGAGACAAACCGGATCTTCGCAGGAGGAGACCCGTGAGCCGCGAGGACGCGCCGCGCGTGGAGCTGCCACCGCTCCCCCTGGCCGCGTGGAAGGAGACGAAGACGACACTCCATCTCTTCTGTCACTCGTTCGACCTGGCCCTCACGCGGTTCAACGGCGCACGCAGGCCCGAGATGCCCGAGGCCGATCCGGTGTCGAAGGAGGCCTACTACCACGAGGTGGTCTCGTTCGGATTCTGGGTCGGCGACGAGAACATCCCCGAGCCCGCCTTCTACTCCTACACCCACCCGGAGCCCGAGGGGATCACGCAGAGGGACCTCGACGGCCCGGGTGCCGAATGGCACGACACGGGTCGGGGCCACCTGGCGCTCCTACGCTGGAAGAAGCTCCGCGGATCGGACGACCCGCGGAGCGACCTCCTCGACTTCCTCGAGAGCGCCCATGGGGTGGGAGCCGGGCTCCGTGGGTGGCCGGTGGAGTCCCTACGCATCCCCCGGAGCGCCTGACGGGGACCCACCCGAGCCCCCCGCTCCGCGCATGCAGGCACCCCCGCCCCGCATCGCACCGGCGGCGCCGTGGCCCTGGGGCCCGCGTCCCGCCCCGGCCATGCCCTGGCCCATCCCGCCCTCGGCGTCCATACGGGCGCCCATCCCGCCACGAGGTCCTCCCCGCGCCCCGTGGCGCATGCGCATCCTCATGCCCATCCCGGAGCTCCGGGGACCGGGCGTCGCCTCGAGGGTGAGGACGTAGTCGACCACCCGTCCGAGCTGCTCCGGGGGAAGCGGTTGGGCGGGCATCAGGCCGAAGCGCTCGATGGCGTGGGCGGGCAGGGCCGAACGCTCCGCGTCCGGCTCGGTGACCCAGCGGATCACCGCCTGGCGCACGGCGTCCCGGTCACCGTACACCTCCCTGTAGTGTCTCGTCACCATCGCCATCGGGGGGGCCTGTCCGGCCGGCGGGGAGACCGTGTGGCATTGTCCACAGACCGACTCGAAGAGCGCCTGTCCCTCCTGGTCGACGGCCTCCGACGGGTGCCCCGGCGTTGCGGTCCGGGTCGGGTCCGCCTCGGAGACGTGGGGCGCCCGTGGCTGGTCCGGGTCGGCCGTCGCGGCCGCTGCGCCGGGCTCGTCGCCGACGGTCGACGACGTTCCCGCGCAGCCCGGCAGGAGGATCGCGGTGGCGAGCAGCAGGGCGGTGCGGAGCGACCGACGCCCCAGGATCTCGAACATGGCTCCCCCGTGGACGGTGGACGAGACTCGACGTGGCACCTGGAATCTCGCCGCCGCCCCCGGGGGGCGCCGCAGGGGAGTGGCTGATCCCCCCGTGGGGGGAACCCCTACAGAGGGAGCGAAGATGAACGAGGGGCCCGGCTCAGAGGGCGGGTCCCGAACGCGCGAGGGCGTGGAGGAGGTCGACGTACGCCTTCTCGATCTCGGCCAGGCCCGCGATCCCGGTGGCCGGGTCCGGGAAGACGACCATGTACTCGTTCGGTGCGTGCGCTCCCGAACCGTGGCCCAGCCCGCCGAACACCAGCGGGAGCCCGAGCCGCTTCGTGAACTGGTAGAAGGGGGCACTTCCCGCGAGCCGGGGAGACACCGTCGGCGTGTGTCCCCACTTGTTGAACACCCCGACGGCCGCCTGGACCAGATCGGCCTCGACCGAGGTCTGGGCGGCCGGGTATCCGCTCAGCTCGCGGATCGCGACGTCGCCGAAGCCGTTCCGGTCGAGGTGCTCCCGGATCATGGAGAGCGCCTCCTCGGGCTCGAGCCCCTCGGGCAGGCGGGAATCCACCTTGGCCGTGGCCCGGTGGGGGAGAATCGTCTTGACGCCCTCGCCCGTGTACCCACCCCAGATCCCGTCGATGTTCAGCGTGGGGTGGTAGAGATAGCGGAGGATCGCGTCCCGTCCCGTCACGCCGTCGATCCACCGCTCCACGCCGAGCATCCGTTGATGCTGCTCGTCGTCCCAGCCGTCGACGAGGCCGTTGACCAGCCGCTCCTCCTCGAGCGTCGGCGGTCGGACCTCGTCGTAGTAGCCGGGCACGAGGATCGTGTTGCCGTCGTCACTGACCAGGGTCGAGAGCGCCTGGACGAGACGCCACGCAGGGGCGTCCACGATCGCCTTGTACGACCCGTGGATCTCGGCGTGCTGGGGACCGCCGGCGGTGGGGTTTCCCGTCGCCTCGATCTCCGTGTAGAGGATCCCCTTCACGCCGAGATTCAGGGAGGCCTCGCCCGTCGGGCCCTGGACGTTCATCGGGAAGAGGACGCCGTCGGCCGTGCGCAGGCGGTCTTCGTAGCGGTCGATGATCTGCCCGTAGTGGGGCGAGCCCAGCTCCTCCTCGCCCTCGGCCACCACCATGAGGTTGACCGGCAGCGTCCCGTCCACCGCGATGACGGCCTCCAGGGCGTTGAGGAACGCCCGCTCGGGCCCCTTCTGGTTGGTGGCGCCGCGGGCCATCAGGACGGTTCCCAGGTCGTTCTCCACCAGCTCGGCGTCGAACGGGGGGGACGCCCAGTCCTCGGGGTTCACCGGCTGGACGTCGTACATCAGGTAGACCATGAGCGTCCGGTCGGCTCCGGCGTCGTAGAAGCCCCACACACCCGGGTGCCCGTCCGTGGGGACGAGCGCGGCCTCCGCGAAACCGAGGGCCCGCAGGTCGTCGCGGAGCATGGCCGCCATCGCGTCGATCCCGACGTCCTGGGCGCTGATCGAGGGCTGCCGCAACCAGCGCCTCAGCGCCTCGAGGTGGGCGTCCAGGTGGTCGTCGATGTGGGCGTACGCGGCCCGGTGGTCCCCGTCGTAGGCCGGGACGCTCGCGGCGGAGTAGGCCTCGTCGGTGCGGAAGCGGTAGTCGGGACCGACCTGGGCGGACGCAACGGCCGGGACGAAGCCCAGGACCGAGGCGGTGGTCAAGCCGAGCAGGGTCGCGCGGAGGACGGGACGCATGGGGGCTCCTCTGCAGGTCGCTTCAGAAGCGGGTTCCGTGGGTGGGGACAGACTGTCGCGGGCGCCCGGGCCGGGCAAGCGCCCGCGGCGACCGTTACCCCGGCCCCCCTCCGACCGTCTATCGTGCGAGAGGAGGGAGCACTTAACGTCCAGCCGGGCCCACTCGTCTCCTCTCCGGAGAGAGGGCACGCGCCGCCGGAGCGAGGATCGCGGCGGGTCGCGCACCCGACCTGTCGACCCCTGAAGGTGGGATGACGATGAGAACGAAGATCGGAGGATGGACGGCGTTGCTCGCCGTCGCGGCGCTGGCCGCCTGCTCGGACGACGGCACGACCCCCGACCTCGGGGACGATGCCACCCTGAACGCCGACGTGGCGACGTTCGCCGCCCAGGTGACGATCGACGACGTCGACGACATGTGGCTCTCGAGCGACCTCGTCGGCCCCCTGGGCATTCCGGGGCTGGGGCGACGCGGCGGAGAGCACTTCCGGGCGATCACGGTGACGTTCCTCGACGGCGACGGCGACGAGATGCCCAGCTACGATCCGCTCCTCACGGCCACCGTGGAGACGGTTCTGGACGTCAGCGTGACCCGGGAGGGTCCGCGGTGGGAGGCCACGATGGACCGCCACCGCGAGATGGCCATCACCGGACTGGAGGGCGAAGAGGCGGAGCGCACGTGGAACGGGCTCGGGACCGACCACGTGTCCCGCATGCGCGTGGACGAGGCCCGCAGCTACACCATGGACGGCGACATCTCCATCGACGACGTCGTGGTCGCGGTGCCCCGGGCGGAGAACCCGTGGCCGCTCTCGGGCTCCATCACCCGGCACGTCGTGGTCACGGTGGTGAGCGACGGCGGCGAGCGCACCGTCGAGCGCACCGTCACGATCACCTTCGACGGGACGCAGTACGCCACCCTGGTCGTGAACGGCGAGACGTACACCGTGGACCTCGCCGACCGGGAGGGGCACCGGCCCGAGCGGCGGCGGGGCGGCTGAGGCGGGAGCTGGCCCGGTCGGGCGGCCGGGTCCAGGCGCTCCCCGACGAAAGGCCCGGGACCGGCCGGTCCCGGGCCTTTCGGCCTCGCTCACCGACCGTACCCCTCCCCGACTCGCACGCGGAGGCCCCGAACGGCCAGGCCGAGCGCTTCTTTCACTCCCCGTCCCCCCCGGGCAAGCGCACGACCCGTCCGCCCTGCATCACGAACGCCACCCGCTCGGTCACGGTGATGTCCTCCAGGGGATTCCCCGGAACGCCCACGATGTCGGCCAGCATGCCCTCCTCGAGGGTTCCGCGATCGTCCTTCCCGAGGAGCTCGGCCGCGTCGAGGGTCGCGGTGCGGAGGGCGTCGAGCGGGGTCATTCCGAGCTGGACGTAGACGCCGAACTCGCACGCGTTCTCGCCGTGGGGGAACACCGCCGCGTCGGTGCCGAAGGCGATCCGCACACCCGCCTCGATGGCGCGCCGCACGCTCTCGCGCGCCACCGGGAGGACCGACTCGGCCTTGGCCCGAACGGGGGGCGGCAGCACGTCGAGGGGAATCCGGTCGACGAGGCAGGTCGTGGGCACGAGCCAGGTGCCCCGCTCCTTCATCATCGCGATGGCCTCGTCGTCGAGCATCGATCCGTGCTCGATCGACGCCACCCCCGCCCGCACGGCCGCCTTGATCCCCTCCGTGCCGTGGGCGTGGGCCGCCACCTTCAGGCCGTGGCGCGCGGCTTCGTCCACCATCGCCTTCAGCTCCTCGTACGTGTACTGCTGGGCCCCCACCGGACCCTCGAAGGAGAGCACACCCGCCGTCGCGCACGTCTTGATGACCTCCGCACCGTGCTTGATCTGATACCGGACGGCCTCCACGACCTCCCAGGGACCGTCGGCCACGCCATCCTCCGGCCCACCCTCGAGCACGCCGGCCTTGAACCCCGTGACGTCGCAGTGCCCACCCGTGATGCCCAGCGGGTTCCGCGAGGGCACGACGCGGGGCCCCGGAACGTCGCCCGCTTCGACGGCGTCCCGGAGCGCCACGGTGACATCGCCCCCGAAGTCGCGGACGGTCGTGAACCCGGCCTCCAGGGTCGTTCTGGCGTGCCGCGCCGCGTCGTAGGCCATGTCGGCGGTCGTGAGCGTGACCGGTTCGATGAAGGACTGGGGACTGATCTCGCCGGCGAGGTGGGTGTGGGCGTCGATGAAGCCCGGAAGGAGGGTGACGTCTCCGAGGTCCAGGGTGGGCGCGTCCGTCGGGACCGAGGACGGGTTGACCGCCGCGATCCGGTCCCCGCTCAGCAGCAGCACCGGGTTCGAGATCATCTCGCCGGTCCGGACGTCCAGCATCCGATCGGCCCGCAGGACCCGGGGCCGGTCGGCGTCCGGGCGGGAGGCGACGTCCCGGGGAGCCACGCCGACCTGGGCGGACGCACCCGGGGCGAGGGCCGCCAGGGCGAGAGCCGAGGCCACCGCGAGGAGCGTTCCAGGGAAGCGACGGGAGGGCGAGGGTCTCATGGGAGGGGTCCAGGGGAGGGGGAAGCGGTGAGACGTCGCATACTCGCCGGGGCGGGCGAGCCCCGGCAAGCCCCGGCTCGCGTCCTTGCCCTCCCGCCTTCCCCCTCTATATTACGATCGTCGGAATATTCCGACGATCGGAACAGACACTCCTTCGACCGGCTGGACGGTTTGATCCGGCGACTCTGGCACCTGCTCCTCCTCCTGCTACTTCCCCCGGGATTCCGGGCGCGGCACGGCGAGGACATGGCGGAGGTCTTCGACCAGGCGCTCGGCCGAGCCCGAACCGCGGGCCCCCGGGCCGTGCTCCGACTGGTGGCCCGGGAAGCGCTGGACCTGGTGGCCACGGGCGCGCGGCTCCGTCTGGGTCGGGAGAGGAGGGCGAGGGAGACCGGGCGGGCGCGGGCCCGCACCGGCGGGCGACGACTCGGGGAGGAGGTCGGGACGATGACGGGATGGATCGGCGGGCTCGGGGACGACGCGAGGCAGGGGCTCCGCTCGCTGTGGCGGAGGCCGACGTTCACGCTCTTCGCGGCGGTCACGATCGCCCTCGGGGTCGGGGCCACGACGGCCATCTTCAGCGCGCTAGAGTCGGTCATCCTGAACCCCCTTCCGTATCGGGGCGCCGACCGCATCGTGGGCCTCTGGAGAACCCTGGGGGACGGGAACATGCTGGTGACGCCCGACGAGGAGGTCGTGGAGTCCTGGCGGGCGCAGGCGGACCTCTTCGAGGCGGTGGAACCCGTCCGCTCGACCTACCCGGACCTCACGGGGGCCGGCGAGGCGGCGCGGGTCCAGGTGGCCCTCGTGCGTCCGTCCTTCTTCGACTTCCTGGGCGTCGATCCGGTCCTGGGACGTCGCTTCACCGCGGAGGAGACGGCCGACGACGGAGCCGCCGTGGCCCTGATCTCCTGGCACGTCTGGCAGGAGCGCTTCGGCGGCGACCCCTCCGCGCTGGGCCGGACCCTCAGGCTCGACGGACGACCGGTCACGGTGATCGGGGTCATGCCCGCCCGGATGCCGATGCCCAACGGGCTCCCCCTGGCCGTGGACCTCTTCCGACCCCCTCCCGACTCCCGTCCGCTGGCCGGCGCGAGCGTCGTGGCGCGGCTCCGGGAGGGCGTCACCGTGCCGGACGTCGAGGCACGCATGGACCTCCTCGCCGAGCGCGCCGAGGCCGCCGGGGACGACGCGTCCAAGTGGTCGGGCACGGCCCGCCGGACCGTGGACCTCGTGGGATCGGCGGTGAAGGAGAACCTGCGCGTCCTGATGATCGCCGTGGTCCTGCTGCTCCTCATCGCCTGCGTCAACGTGTCGAACCTTCTCCTCGGCCGGGCCTCGCGGCGCGCCCACGAGACCGCGGTGCGCTCGGCCCTCGGCGCGGGTCGCGGGCGACTCGTCCGACAGCAGCTCCTCGAGAGCCTCTTCCTGGGACTCCTGGGGGGTGGCCTGGGCGTCGGCCTGGCGTGGCTGGCGGTGCGGGGGATGGCCTCGCTCCGCGGCGACGCCCTGGCGGTCCTCGGAGCCGTGCGGCTCGATGGCCGCGTGCTGGCGTTCGGTCTGGCGGTGTCTCTGGCCTCGGCCCTGGCGGCGGGGGTGGTCCCCGCCCTGCGAACGGCGTTCCGTGCTCCCGCCCACGGGCTGACCGGAGCCCGGGGCGTCGGCGGTCGGGCGAGGGGCGAGGGACGGGCTCGCTGGCTGCTCCTCACGGCCGAGGTGGCCCTCTCCTTCGCGCTGCTCGTCGGCGCGTCGCTCGTGCTCCGCTCCCTGGCCGACCTCCGTTCGCGGGACCCCGGTTTCCGGGCGGACGGGCTCGTGGCGCTCCGTGTCTCGCTGCCCGAGTGGAAGTACGAGGGCGACGGGTGGCGCGACATGTACGGCCGCATGCGCACGGCCGTCGCGCGCCTCCCGTCCGTCACCTCGGTCGTTCGAACGTCGGGCATCCCGCCGAAGTCGGGCGTCTTCTTCGGGAGCCTGGAGGTGGAGGGACGGGGAGAGATCGAGGGCTCCCCCCTCTTCTACGGGATGGGGACCGAGCCGGGGTACTTCTCCTTGGTGGGACAGCGGATCCTCGAGGGACGTGACTTCACGCCGGAAGAGCTCGACCAGGGCCTCCCGGTGGTCGTCCTGGGCGAGGGCGCGGCCCACCGGCTCTTCCCCGACGGGGCCGCCGTGGGCAAGCGCGTCCGTCACCAGGGGGAGTGGCGGACGGTCGTGGGGGTGGTCGAGGACGTGGCCCACGCCGGCCTCTCCGGGCCCACACCCGAGCTTCAGCAGTACCAGCCCCTGGACTTCGCGGGCGGGTGGCTCGTGGCCCGGGTGGAGGGCCCCGCGGACGAGGCGCTCGGGGCCATTCGCAGGGAGGTGCTCGGCGCGGAGCCGGACGCCGTGGTCCTGGAGCTGGCCCCGGTGGAGGGGATGCTCCAGGCGACGCTCGGGAGGGAGCGCTTCACGACGGCTCTGCTCGGAGCGTTCGCGATCCTGGCCCTGGTCCTTTCGGCGGTCGGCCTCTACGGGGTGGTCTCCCAGCTCGTGGGCCAGCGCACGCGGGAGATCGGGATCCGGATGTCGCTGGGCGCGAAGGCGTCGGCCGTCCGGCGCATGGTGCTGGGCCAGGGACTGGCGGCCACGGCCGCCGGCGTGACCCTGGGGATCGTCCTGGCGCTGGTGGGTCTCCGTCTGCTCCGGAGCCGCGTCTTCGGCGTGCACCCCGCCGGCCCGGGTGTGTACGCCGCGGCGGCGGTCGTCCTCGCCGGGGTCGCCCTGGTGGCCTGCTGGCTCCCCGCCGGCCGGGCCGCCTCGGTGGACCCGTCCCGGGCGTTGCGAACCGACTGACGAAGCGAGGCCCCACCCGCGGGGACGAGGCCGGGCGCTTCGGGGGGATCGATACGGGACGTTTACCCCCCCGACGAGCGGCGCGTGAGTGCCCGGCGTACCTTGTCGCGGACCGTCCGTGCGAGACGCGAGCGTCCCTTCCCACCGGACCGAGCCCATGACACGCCCCACGCCGCCGGTACGTCTCCCGGACCGCCGCGCCTTCCTTCGTGGCGGGGCCGCCGCCCTGGCCGGCGCGCTCCTCGTGCCCCGGGACCTGCTGGGTCGAACGGCCGTCGGCTCACCCCGCGCGGTCGAAGGGATCCTCCGGGACCCGTACGCCCCCCTCCCGGAATCCGCTGTGCCCGGGCCCCCGGTGCGCGTCCGCGGCCGGGTGCGCGGAGGAGGCCGGGGGCTTCCCGGCGTGGCGGTCAGCGACGGGCTCGACGTCGTGACCACCGACGGCGACGGGCGGTTCGAGCTGGTCACCACCGCCGACCGCGAGTTCGTCACGTGCTCGGTGCCGGCGGGTCATCGCATCCCCACGGGCCCCACGGGCACGGCCGCCCACTACCGTCCTCTCCGCGCCGACCCGGGCGGGGAGATGGAGGCCGTCTTCGACCTCGAGCCGCTGCCCGGAGGACCCACCGCCGACCGGGAGCACGCCTTCCTCCTCCTGGCGGACATCCAGACCGAGGACGCCACCGAGATGGGGTGGTTCCACGAGCGGACCGTCCCGGACGTCCAGGGGACCCTCGCCGACCTCTCGGGGCGGGAGACGTTCGGGATCGCGTGCGGCGACATCATGTACGACGACCTCTCGTTCTTCGACGCGTACGAGCGCGGCGTCGAACGGAGCGGCATCCCCTTCTTCCAGGTCGTGGGAAACCACGACCTCGACCACGGTCCCACGGACGAGGGGTCGATCGGCACCTTCCGCCGGCGCTTCGGTCCGGGGCATTACTCGTTCGACCGGGGCGCCGTCCACTACGTCGTCCTCGACGACGTGTTCTGGTACGGAGACGGCTACATCGGCTACCTCCCCGACGAACAGCTGCGATGGCTCGAGGCCGACCTGGGCCGTGTCGACGCGGGAAGGTCCGTCGTGGTGGCTCTCCACATTCCGGTGCTGGGGAGCCAGCACCTGCGGAGGGGAGAGGAGAGGCCGTCCACCGCGGTGGCGGTGATGAACCGGGACGCGCTGGACCGCCTGCTGGAGCCGTACCGGGCCCACGTCCTCTGCGGCCACACCCACGAGTGCGAGCACGACTTCCGGGGCTCCGTACACGAGCACGTGGCGGGCGCGGTGTGCGGTGCGTGGTGGAGCGGACCCATCTGCGGAGACGGCAGCCCGAACGGGTACGCGGTCTACGAGGTGGCGGGAGAGGACCTCCGCTGGCGCTACAAGGCCACCGGCGAGGCGACGGACCACCAGATGCGCCTCTACCCTCCCGGCAGCGATCCGTCGGCACCGGACGAGATGGTGGCGAACGTGTGGGACTGGGACCCCGGATGGACGGTCGCCTGGTGGGTGGACGGCGAGAGGAAGGGGACCATGGCCCGCAGGGTGGGACGGGATCCCCTGAGCGTAAGCCTCCACGAGGGCCCCGACCTTCCGGAGCGGCGGACGTGGGTCGAGCCGTACCCGACGGGGCACCTGTTCTACGCGCCGGTCCCGACCGACGCCCGTAGCGTCCGCGTCGAGGCGGTGGACCGGTTCAGCCGGCGCTACGCCGAGTCGCTCGACCTGACCGGAGGGCCGCGACCCTGAGGCCCGACGCTCATTCCTCCCGGAGCGCCTCCGCCGGGTCCACCGAGGCGGCGCGCCGGGCCGGAAGCAGCGCGGCGGCCGCCCCCACCAGCACGAGCAGGAGGGGCGCGCCCGCCAGCATCAAAGGATCGCGGACACCCACGCCGTAGACGAGTCCCTCCAGGGCGTCGGACGCCAAGAGCGTCACGCCGAGGCCCAGCACGGAGCCGGCGACGACGAGCGCCGTGGCTTCGCCCACCACCCTCCCGAGCACGCCGCCGGGCCGCGCGCCGAGGGCCATCCGAATGCCGATCTCCCGGGCTCGCCCCGCCACGACGTACGCGAGCAACCCGTAGAGTCCCACCGCCCCGAGGAGCAAGGTCACCAGCGAGAAGGCGCCCATCATCACGGCCACGAACCGCCGGCCGCCCATGGACCGCGCCACGTGCGCCTCCAGGGTGCCGGCGTCGGCCACGGGGAGGTCCGGGTCCATCTCGCGGACGACCGCCCGCACCGCCGCCAGCGTGGAGCCCGGGTCCGTCTCGGCGCGCACGACCAGCGTAGCGAAGCGGGTCCCGAGGCCCCCGTACACCGCGCGGGCCTGCTGGCGCGGCACGTAGAGGGTGGGCGGGGGCTCTTCCTCCAGGGACGCCTGGCGGACGTCGCCCACCACCCCGACGATCGTCATCACGGGATTCGGGCTGCCTTCGAAGGCCCCGAGCTGCACCCGCTGTCCGACCGCGCGCTCACCCGGGAAGAACTGGCGCGCCGCGGTCTCGCTCATGACGGCGACCGGAGGCGCGTCCGACCGGTCCCGGTCGTCCAGTCCCCTGCCCTCGACCACGGGGATCCGCACCGCCTCGAAGTACCCGGGCGAAGCGACCTGGTACGCCGCCGTGGCGCTGGTCTCCTCGGGGCTGCCCGTCTGGTCCACGAGCCGCATCGTCTCCCACCCGCCGGCCCCCCGGAGGGGAAGCGACCGGATGGCGCCGGCCGCGCGCACGCCCGGCAGCCCCTCCACGCGGGACACGAGCTCGCGGTGGAAGTCCGCCACCTCCTCCGCACCGGCGTACGCGGCGGACGAGAGCGCGAAGTCCACCACCACCACCCCCTCGGCGTCCAAGCCGACGTCGACCGACGCCAGCTGGGCCAGGCTGCGCCCGAGCACCCCCGCCGCCGCCACCAGCGTGACGGCCGCCGCGACCTCGCCCGCCACCAGGAGACGCCGCAGGAAGAGCCGACGGCGTCCGCCGCTCTGCCCCCGTGTGGACTCCCGGAGCTGGTGGGTCACGTCGGTGCGGGCCGCGGCCCACGCCGGCGCCACGCCGAAGAGGACCCCGGCACCGACGGTCACGGCCAGGGAGAACGTCAGCACCGACGGGTCCAGCGTCGGGGCGACGCCCGGCGGCAGAAGGTCCGCCGCGAGCCCCGGCAGCGACTCGACGAGGACGGCCGCCAGCGCCGTGCCGAGGGCCCCACCCGCCATCGCGAGCGTCAGACTCTCGACGAGGAGCTGTCGACCCAGGACGGCCCGCCCCGCCCCGAGCGCCACCCGGACGCCCAGCTCCCGGCTCCGGGCCTCGGCGCGCACCATGGAGAGGTTCGCCACGTTCACGCACGCCACGAGGAGGATCACGGACACCGCCCCCATCAGCAGCAGGAGCGGAGCCCTCACGTCGCCCGCGACGGCCCGGCGCAGCCCCACCAGCTCGGCCGGGTGATCCCCGCCGAGCTGGTGCAGTCCCGGCCGCTCCTCCTGCCAGCGGGCCTGCAGCGCCGCGAGCTCGGCCTGGGCCTCCTCCACGTGAAGACCGGGTCTGAGGCGCCCCACGAGCGAGAGCCAGTGGGACGAACGGCCGCCGGGGTCGGCGGGGTCGAGGGTCAGGGTTCGGAGGAGCGCCACGTCGGCCCCGGGGAACTCGAAGGCGGGTGGCAGCACACCCACGACCGTGTACGGCGCCGAGTTCACGAGCACGGTGGTTCCGAGCACGGCCGGGTCCGCGGCGAAGGCCCGCTCCCACAGACCGTGGGTCAGGATCACCACGTCCTCCGCGCCCGGCCGATCCTCGCCCTCGAAGAAGGCCCGTCCCAGCGACGGCCGCACCCCCAGCAGCTCCAGCGTTCCCGCCGTCACGAGGGCGCCGGGAACCCGGAGCGGCTCGTCGATGCCCCCCAGGTTGACGTCGGACAGATAGAAGGCGCTCAGGCCCTGGAATGCCGCCGCCTGCTCCTGGAGCTCGAAGAACTCGGGCTCCGAGGCCGAGAGCGCCCTGGCCTGCCCCTCGTGGACGAAGCTGATGCGCACGAGCGCGAGCTCGTCGGGGCGATCGTACGGCAAGGGGCTCAGGAGCGCGCCTCTCACGAGGCTGAAGACGGCCGTGTTGGCGGCCACCGCCAGGGCAAGGGTGAGGACCACCACCGCCGAGAACGCGGGCCGGCGCAGGAGCGCCCTAACCGACAGCCGGAGGTCCTGGAGGATGGAAGGACCCACGAAGGTGCGGAGCCGGAGGGCCACTGCGTCCTCGAGGGCCGCGATCCCGTCGAGGGGCCCGGCGCGGCCGGCCCGCCGCCGGTGGGCCCGCTCGGCGCCCCACTCCCGCAGCCAGGCGTCCCGGCGCTCCCGTGGGACGAGGCGCGACACCAGGCGGAGCCAGCCGCCCGCCCGCCGACGGGCGCTCACGCCCGCCCCTCGGTCGCCGACGTGTCCCGGGCGTCGGCGCCGGGCACGTGCTCGAGGGAGGGGAACCGCCGCCGGGCCTCGGCGAGCACCTCTCGCGCCTCCGACGGTCGCAACCGGTAGTAGCGCCGGGGCGGCCGCCCCTCCTCGTGGGCGCGCTCGGCGTCCTCCCACTCCCCGGTCGCGTAGCCGGCGTCCTCGAGCCTCCGGAGCACCTGGTACACAGACCCCGGACGGAGGCCTACCGCGTCGGCGATCTCGAATCCGTACCGGAGCCCCGCGCCCAGGGCCTGGAGCACCATGGCCGTCGGGTACGTCATCCTGAAGCGTCCCATCCCCACCCCCCTATACCTAAATAGATCTATACTGACCTGATGATAGGAGGGTGCCTTCCCGGGGGCAAGACCTCCCGGATGCGCCGTGGACGAGACGGGGCGGAGCCCGTTCCAGGACCCCGCCCCGTCTCCACCGTCTCCTTCCTCCCCCGTCCCCCGGCGGCGGGGATGCGGCCGGCCGCGCCTACTTCACGAAGAGCATGTCCCGGTAGGTGGGAACCGGCCACAGGTCGTCGGGCAGGACCTTCTCGAGGCGATCCACCACACTCCGGACGCGCGACATGGCGGGAACGATGTTCTTCCGCATGTGCTCGGCCTTCGAGAAGACGTCGTCGCCGCCGAGCTCGGCGTTCTGCTCCTCGAGGACCTCGAGCGCATCCACCAGCTCGTCGACCATCGCGTTCAGCCGGGCGGCGGTCTTCCTCACCCCCTCGCCCATCCCGTCCCCGGCCCGCTCGGCGGTGGCGAGCAGCTCGCTCAGGTACCGGGTGGCCGCCGGCAGGATCATCGTGGCCGCCATCTCGGCGGCGGTCTCGCCTTCGATGTTGATGGTGTGGAAGTACTGCTCGACGAACACCTCGTACCGGCTCTCGAGCTCGCGGCGGCTCAGGACGCCGTACCTCTCGAGGAGCTCGGCGTTCTTGTCCTCGACCAGCGTCGGGAGGGCGTCCATGGCGTTCTGGAGGTTGAGCAGCCCGCGACGCTCGGCCTCCTCGACCCACTCCGGGCTGTAGCCGTCCCCGTTGAAGATGATCCTCTTGAACTGGTGGATCTCCTCGGCCAGGAGGTGCTGCAGGGCCTCGGCGAGATCCTCCCCTGCGGCGGTCCGCTCCTCCAGGTGCGAGACCATCTCGTCGATGGCCTCGGCGACGATGGTGTTGAGCACGGTCGCCGGCAGGGAGATGCTCTGCGACGCCCCCAGGGCCCGGAACTCGAACTTGTTCCCCGTGAAGGCGAACGGGCTCGTCCGGTTGCGGTCCCCGGCGTGCTTGGGCAGGCTGGGAAGGGTCTTCACCCCGAGGCCCAGCAGCCCCTCCTGCCGGCTCTCGCTGGCCATCCCGGCCTTCTCGATCTGCTCGAAGACGTCGGTGAGCTGGTCGCCCAGGAACACGCTGATGATCGCCGGCGGAGCCTCGTTGGCCCCCAGCCGGTGGTCGTTGCCCGCGAACGCGACCGCCCCCCGCAGCAGATCCTGGTGCCGTTCCACGGCGCGGAGCACCGCGGAGCAGAAGAACAGGAACTGCATGTTGTCGTGGGGCGTGTCGCCCGGCTCGAGCAGGTTGTGGCTCTCGGTGCCGAACGACCAGTTCAGGTGCTTTCCGCTCCCGTTCACGCCGGCGAAGGGCTTCTCGTGGAGCAGGCACACGAGGCCGTACTTGCGGGCCACGCGCTGCAGGGTCGACATCATCAGGTGCTGGTGGTCCGCCGCGATGTTGGCCTCCTCGTAGATGGGGGCCATCTCGTACTGTCCGGGGGCCACCTCGTTGTGCCGCGTCGAGACCGGCACGCCCAGCCGATAGAGCTCGAGCTCCACCTCGTTCATGCAGTCCAGGACCCGGTCCGGGATCGACCCGAAGTAGTGGTCGTCCAGCTCCTGTCCCTTGGGCGGCTTGCCGCCGACCAGCGTGCGCTTGCACGTCACGAGGTCCGGCCGACGGTAGAAGAACTCCTCGTCGATGAGGAAGAACTCCTGCTCCGGCCCGAGGGTCGCCCGGACCCGCCGGGCGGGCGTCTCGAACAGATCGAGAGCACGCATCGCCTGGTCGTTCAGGGCGTGGATGCTGCGGAGGAGGGGGATCTTCTGGTCCAGGGCCTCGCCGGTCCACGCGGCGAACGCGGTGGGGATGGCCAGGTACGCGCCCCCCGGACCCTCGATCAGGAAGGCCGGCGACGTGGGATCCCACGCCGTGTAGCCCCGGGCTTCGAAGGTCGCCCGCAGGCCTCCCGAGGGGAACGAGGACGCGTCGGGCTCCCCCTGCACGAGCTCCTGCCCGCTGAACTCCGTGATCGCCCGGCCGTCGCCGGTCGGCGCGAGGAAGGAATCGTGCTTCTCCGCCGTGAGACCGGTGAGGGGCTGGAACCAGTGGGTGTAGTGCGTGGCGCCCTTCTCCAGCGCCCACTCCTTCATGGCCTGGGCCACCGCGTCCGCCAGACTCGCGTCGAGCTCGTCGCCGTGCTCGATGGTGCTCACCAGCGCGTCGTACACGCCCTTCGGCAGGCGGGCCTGCATCTGGGCCAGGTTGAAGGTGTTCTCGCCGAACGTCTTCTCGAGGTCGATCCGGGTTTCGCCCGAGCCGTTCGTCCGCGCGGGCGAGCTCTTGACGGCGGCGAGGCTGTCGAAGCGGCGGGGAATCTGGAGCCTGGTCATGGCAATCGCGTGGTGGAGGGAGGACTCACGGAGCGCGTCTCGTCCTTCCCAAAGTGGGACGCGGCGCAGGCTGGCTCAATCCCGGATCGGGAGATTATTGTATAATCTCGATTAGGCTAATCCGTTTCATCTTGAGTACGATACCCCGTGCACCTCCACTCCTTCTTCTCCGACGCCCACGACCGCCTCGCGGAAGCTCTCCGGACGCCCGGGCCGAGCCTGTCGCTCCTGTCCGGGGGAGGGGGTGCGGGCAAGACGCATCTCCTCCGGGACGTGGCGGCGGGGCTGCCGCCGGACGTCCGGGTCCTGCGACTCGGGTGCGTGCCCCTCCCCGACCCCGACCAGCGGCGTCTCT